>JABDMD010000019.1 GCA_013001685.1 Gammaproteobacteria bacterium
GGTTGACGAAATTCACAAACTTAATTGGATTTAATCTGAAAATTAGGCTAACTGATTGATTTATATGCATTTAGGAGTTCCTTTTAGTGTTCAAAACTTGTTCGATAAATAATTATCCTTGCATCACCTAAAGCTCTATCCACTTATAGAAACGGGTTATTATTCACCGTCAAATGTATTAGTATTCATACAGTTACGGGGAAACTACAGCTTTCATCCAAACCAAAACTCATTGAATCATATTTAGGGAGAGAATATCTTAATGACCACTGTTGATTACCCATCAAAAGAACAGCAAGCAGATACACTAGAGCTTGAAATAGGTCTTGAGATTCCCGTACTTAAAGCTTCAGACAATGAGTTAGCTTCACTGCGTTCTGCATATGAGGCTGCAAGTGCAATACGTGATGAATTACAAGACAAATTAAGAACTGCTGTTGAATATTCTAATGAACAAGCCAGGCAAATCGAGGAAATTAAAGATAAGCCATCTGAAGTTGCAGAATTAAAAGCCTTACTTGGCAAAATCACTGAGCGTAACAATGTTCTCAATACAAAATTGCAAGAACGTGACATTGAGATTCAAGATCTTAATGATGAAATAACCTTTCTGCGCGAAAGTGTTATTGAATTAGAACCCTTAAAAACACAACTAGATCATGCAGATGAAGATAATCGAGGTCTTACTAAGTTATTAAAAAAACGTGAAGATGAAGCAGTAAATTTAAATGAGAAAATCACAGTTCTACGTTCCAAAATTATAGATATTCAAGATTTAAGAGAACAACTTAAACAATCTGATAGTGATAACCAAGTACTAAGCAAAGCAATTGAAGATCAACGCATTCATTTAACTACCCGCATCCAAGAGTTAGATGATCAGATTGCATCATTTAGCTCACTTAAGAAAGAATACAATAGCCGAGACACTGAGCTGAAAGAGTTACAAGATGCACTAGATCACTCAGATAATAAAATCTACCAACTTACTGGTGAGATAGAACAACGCACTGAAAGAGAAAATATTCTACAGCAGCAGATTGAGAGTGATAAAAAATCACTTCAGCTACATGCCGCAAAAATTGAAGCGCAAGATATTCTATTAGCTGAATTAGACGGTCTAAAAACAAATCTCATCGATCGCGAAAATCTGATTGCTGAACTAAATCAGACCATTGAAGCAGAACGCGCACGTATACGATTACTAGAAACCGAAATGAGCGAAGCACGTATGGTGGTTGATAGCTTACAAAGCAAGGTGGAAGAAGCTAACAGACAAATACCCACCTTGGAACAAAATATTCGCATCCGTGATGACAAAATTTCCGCGCTTGATGAAGAAGTTAATGCGCGACAAAAACAACTTGACACTTTTGCAACCTCTCTGAAATTACGTGATAGCAAAATTGCCTCACTTGAGAATGTACTCAACCAAGCTAAAGAACAAGTTTCTCCACTTCGTAATGAACTTTCTACACAAGAAGTGCGCATACATGAGCTTGAAAAACTATTTCAAGAAGCTAAGAAAATCGTGCCCATAGCTAATCGCGAAGAAATTAAATAGCAGCTGATTCTATTTAATTTAATTCCTGCAGGTCTTGCAACAGTGTAGGAATCAGTTCTGCAACTGTGGGATGAATATGCACTGCATTTTTAATTAGTTGATAAGGTTTTTTAGCATACATAGTGTCTAACAATAAGTGGATGACCTCGTCACCACCAATCCCTAATATATTTGCACCCAGAATTTGATCATTCTCCGCGTCTATCATTACTTTCATAAAACCTTGTGTTTCACCACGCTCTTTTGCACGC
The DNA here is from genome assembly GCA_013001685.1 of Gammaproteobacteria bacterium. Lineage (GTDB taxonomy): Bacteria > Pseudomonadota > Gammaproteobacteria > UBA4575 > UBA4575 > JABDMD01. The sequence goes on from JABDMD010000019.1 coordinate 1,816, forward strand.
CCTATACGTGACATAGGCATTTTTCCAATTAGGGCTTTTTTGCCAGAATCACAAATTTGTTGTTCTGTGAGTCCAACTCGCCCAAGCGGTGGGTCAATGAACAAGCCATAACAAACTATGCGGTCGTTAACACGTCGCGTTTTTGTTCCAAATAAATTATCTGCAACAATTTCATAATCATTATATGAGGTGTGAGTAAAAGCACCCTTACCATTACACTCTCCCAGCGCCCAAATACCAGGAATATTAGTCCTAAGCTCATCGTCGACTTCAATAATTCCGAATTTATTGGCTTTTACACCGGCTTTTTCTAGCCCTAGGTCATGTGTATTGGCAACACGCCCAACTGCTAGCAAAACATGAGTACCTAAAGATTCTTGCATTTCATCATCACAACTGACTTTCACTGCAATCTTATTAGCTCTTTTTTCAAAACTAATACATTCAGCACCTACGTGTATATTTATGCCTTCATTTTCTAGAATTTCCTGCACAGTCTCAGACACATCTTGATCTTCTCTTGAAATCAACCGATCTGACATTTCCACTACGGTGACTTCACTGCCAAAACGTTTATACATTTGTGCAAACTCTAAGCCTATATAACTACCACCGATGATAATTAGATGTTCAGGCAAGTAATCAACATCCATAATATTAGAGTTTGTGAAATATTTGATGTCACTTAGGCCTGACATATCTGGGACTCGTGCGCGCGCACCCACATTGATAAATATTTTATCAGCTTGTAGTTGTTCTCCATTGACATTAATTACATTTGAGTTTTCGAACTGTGCATGACCCTCATAAACATCAAGACCTTGCATATTCTTCATCCAACCGGTTACGCCTTGATTGGATTGTTGTACTACAGCATCTTTGCGGGCTTTTACTTTTTTCATATCTACACGAATATCGCCAGATATGTTTACCCCAAATTCATCACCACGACGCGCCATATGGGCAGCTCGTGCACTAGCCACTAATGTTTTAGTCGGAATACAACCATTATTGACACATGTACCACCAAATAAATTGCGCTCGATAATGGCTGTTTTTAAATTCTCTGAGGTAAGACGTGCAGCAAGAGAAGGCCCTGCTTGACCTGCTCCTATCACAATAGCATCGTAATTTTTATTCATTATTATTCTCCTGTTTCTTCAAGTTTTACTTGCCAGGTTTTTACTTAATTTAGTAATAATAATACGCTTAAGAAAAGCTAAATTGCCTTATGTAAATAAGTCATATTTAAAATAAATAGAATTGATCAAAAAATTATAGTAAATCGGTCTTAATTCATCTATGGGAAGCGTATTATAGAACTTGTCATAGATAACACTAAAGAAAATGCTTATGACAATACCAAACGCAAAAGTACTCTCAGTTAATGTAGGCACACCTAGAGAGTTTGAATACAAGAATCGCAATGCAAAAAGTGCGATTTGGAAGTCTCCGGTTACAGGTAGAATCGCTGCAAGAGGTGTTAATTTAGATGGCGACGATCAAGCAGACCGAGTTGCACATGGTGGTTATAATAAAGCAGTGTATGCCTATGCTATTGAAGATATCGCTTGGTGGGAACAACAGGTGGGACAAACTATTCATTATGGTGTGTTTGGTGAGAACGTTACAACTCATGGTATTAGCGTAAATGAAGCACTGGTAGGTGAACGCTGGGAAGTCGGCACTACAATTCTAGAAGTTTCTGAACCTCGCATTCCTTGTTGGCGACTAGGTGTACGCATGGAAGATAAAACTTTTCCAAGACAATTTACTCAAGCTTTACGGCCAGGTTCTTATTTACGTATTATTGTCGAAGGCGATATAGGTGCTAATGATGAAATAAATGTCATTGCAAAACCTGACCATGACTTAAGTGTGCGAGATGTATTTCGTATTTTCACTCACAACCGAGAAGAGTTTGCACGTATTCTTGAAGTCGAACAAATGTCTGCAGATTGGAAAAGATGGGCGACAGATGAAAAACAAAAAATAGAAAAACGGCTTAATAAAGAAGTTGCAGGACCCGGATGTTGTTAATTAGTATTTAATACTTGCTTCTAACAAAGGTTTATTTACACTAGCTAGCTCTGCAACTAGTGCAGTTCCAGCAAGACTTAAGCTTTTTTCTTTACCTAATTTAATTTCAAGCGATTGTTTGAGAGAACGCGCCAAAGCATTTGCACCTAATCTTTGATAGTACGAAAGATGTTGCTTAAAAAATGGCAACTTATCTACTATTGGCTTAGAGTCATTAACACAATTGAAAAATGCTTGTTCAAGCTCGTTTATTGCATTCACTAAGGTTGAGTGTTTTTGCCAATCAGGTGAGAGGATTAGGCTCCAACTCATATCTTTATTCAATTCACATTCTGCAAAAAATACGCCTGGATCATGTGTTTTCCACGCCTGTGGTTCTATTAAGCTTAGCTTCCATTCTTGATTTTTATAATATAGATAATAATCTTTACCAATCACTGGCTTGAAACCATATTTAGCACTCAAAACCAAGGTAGAAGTAAAATAATCTGCTAACCACTGATAATTGCTTTTGGCCTCCACAAGCATAGGTGTGCAAGCTCGGAGGTCTTCTATGATTCCTACAACACCTTTACCTTGCGGATTACTAATTTTTTGTATCTGATGAGCCATATTCCAGACTTTAGCTATTTTATCGTATAGACATTAATATGTTTGTCGGTTTTTAGAGCATCTATACACTTTTCTATTGTGTTTGCATTGTACGCACCGCTCTCGAACAATGAGTTACATAAATTGGCTGCGTATATTGGCTGCGAAGATTTTTTTTGAAAAAGCTCTAATGAACGTCCACCTCCTTTTGTAATGTCTTTAATCACTAATGGGCTTAACATGCCTGCAGATTCTAACACTGGGCATTGTGCAACATTATGGATGGCAGTAAGTAACTTTGGCCCAATAAATTGTGGCGGCATACTTCCATTATTACTAAGCAGTAGACGTTCTGCTGTATCGATATAAAAATCTAAAAAAGAATTATCTTCTCTAAACATCATAAAAGCATTATGTACTTTGATATGTGCAGTAAGTTTTTTTGAATCATTATTTTCACCCTGTATCCAAACCTCCCGTCCTACTGCATAAGCTTCATCAGGGAGATGAAATTTTTCTGGTAAAAAAACAAGAAAATCTGCATCACACCAAACTACTGTATCATAACCTTCTGCTAAATATTTTTTAAGAACTTTTAAGCGTGCCAAATCGGTTGCAATTACTTTCTGTTTTTTAGTCTTTTCCAGTATAAAGTCAGACACATAGTAAAAAATTTCATCGTCAATAAATTTATAAAAAAAATTATTTAATACAGCCCAGCTTTTAACCGAGTTGATACATGCCTGCATCCATTTCGCAGGTAAAGGTTGCTGGTGTGATTGAAGCACTAGTGTTTTCTGCATATGTTGACTTTTTAAAGGGAAATTATTACTTTCAAACCTGGCTGATTATCTTCCAATGTAATAGAAGCCTTATGTAGCTTTAAAACTGCATTTACCAAGCTTAGGCCTAATCCAGAACCTTCAATACGTTTCTGTTCTTGATCCCGATAAAAACGATCAAACACTTTTGCAATAGAATTATGAGGAATACCTGGTCCATTATCTTCAATAATAATTCTTTTACCGTTACTGGCATTCTCCAGTGCTATTTTGATAGTACCATCCATCTGAGTAAACTTAATTGCGTTATCCAATAAATTGGCAATCACTTGAAAAAATAAATCACGATCACCAATATAACTAATTGCTTTGCTATCAACCGATAGCTTTTGATTTTTTTCTTCTGCAAGGGGCATATAAAGATCTACCGCGTCTTGCACCACTTTTTCTAGTTCAAATGCCTCAAATTTATAGCCCTGTCGACCTGACTCCAAGCTTGACAGGCTAAGCAATGAATTAAATGTCTTTAGCAAACTATCAACATCTTTAACTAACGATGCTCTTATCTCATCATCACCTTTTTTTACTGAATCATTCTTCAATGAGGCTTGCTCAAGTTTGTTTCTTAATCTAGCAAGCGGAGTACGTAAATCATGTGCGACTGTATCAGTAATATGTTGTACACCTTCCATTAGAGATTCTATCTTCCCAAGCATTTCATTTAAAACATCCCCCAAAAAACTTAGATCGTCCCACCTTGAATCTATTTCGATACGTTTAGTTAAATCGCCCGTTGAAATGATTTCATGCGCAGTATCTGCGATTCGATTTATACGTGTTACTACAAAAACACTTATCAAATAACCGATCACTCCCATAATTAGTAAAAAAGCTATACTTATTGCACTGAGTAATACGAATGGCTTACTTAATTCTGCATCACTCTGCTGGGTAAATAGATAGATGGATATGCTCAAAGCAGTTACTGCAATTGCTAACAAGACCGCAAATAATGTAGCAACTTTAAAACTCGAGCTGCTTTTATAATCTCTTTTTTTATTGCCTTTAGATATCTTCAATGATGTAACCTGCACCACGCATGGTTTTGATAAGTGGTTTATCTGAATTTTTGTCTATCTTTTGGCGCAAGCGACTGATATGCACATCTATTACATTAGTCTGTGGATCAAAATGATAATCCCATACATACTCTAATAGCATAGTGCGGGTAACAATTTGCCCTTTATGCCTTAGAAGGTACTCAAGCAATCTAAACTCTGTTGCTTGTAGTGAAATTTCGGCACCGTTACATTTGACTTTACGTGTTAATAAATCTAGCTCAACACCTTGTGCTGTCAGACACGTTTCCACATCTGCAGATTTTCTATTTCTTCTATCTAGCGCTTCGATTCTTGCGAGCAGCTCAGAAAATGCAAATGGCTTTACCAGATAGTCATCACCACCGGCACGTAATCCTTTTACACGGTCATCGACTTCACCAAGAGCACTAAAAATTAAAATTGGCGTTATATTTCCAGCACCTCGCAAGGTTTTAATAATAGTAAGACCGTCTATTCCTGGAAGCATTCTATCAACCAACAACACATCATATTGCTCGGTAGTACTTAAAAATAAACCATCATTACCATCTGCTGCAGTATCTACAACATGGCCTATTTCACTTAAGCCCTTGCTGACATATTCAAGTAGTTCTTGGTCATCTTCTATACAAAGGATACGCATAATAACCACCATAATACTGGCTAAGCATAATATTCCAATCACTGAAAAATTACAAATATTTAATAATTGGTTAAGGTCTAATTTAACTAACAACGCACATACTTGTGGGCTTACTAATT
>JABDMD010000036.1 GCA_013001685.1 Gammaproteobacteria bacterium
AAAAGTCAGATCGTTTAATCATTTTTAATAACCTTTTAATCGTCCCAAGATCCAATTGCAGCAAACAAACATCCTAAAATAGCGATTGCTGCTAAGCTTCGTAAACCTGAATATCCAAACAACGAGAATGATTCAAATTCAAATAACCCTATCAAACAACCAAAAAAAAGTAAAAGAGATAGTGTAAGAGTAGCTATACCAGATAGCAAGAGGGTTTTACGTAACCCCATACTTTTTTCAAAATTATATGCCATTAAAAATAATACCTACATTTTAAATAATACATAACATTCTGATTTAAGCAATTTCAGATAGCAGTAAAAAGTTAAACATCATAAGTTGTACAGTTCAATTTACATCGAACACGATTAAAGTTTGGGTGCAGTCAATTTAATCAAGAGATTCTAAAATGTATGCTATTTTCTGAAATAATATCCAATCAGGCAAACAAATATCTTTGATATATACGTTCTTAATTCCCAAACGATAAATTACAAGGATTATAAAATAGAATGAAATACAGCTTTCAAGTTGAAAACATCAGATGTGGCGGATGCACAAACAGCATTACAAAAAAGTTGATAAAATTGGATGGAGTTAAGGAAGTTCATGTAATTGTTAATAATAAGCAAGTTACTGTTACAACAGACTCAACTATTCATACCAATATGCGCAAAACTCTCAGCGAAAAACTTGCAAAATTAGGTTACCCAGAATTAGGGTCGGAAGGCACAAATCGCCTCATGACCAAGGCAACTTCTGTGGTTAGCTGCGCGTTAGGTAAAGTATCAAACAAAACTTGAGCATGTAAATTTTCTGTTAATGACAAATATTCACTATGGTAAGTCGTTAAGTTTGAATCTACTTGCATCGCATTTAGAAATACTTGACCTAAAAACTTTTTTTTAAAATTTTTATCAGAAAAAGGTCTGCCTAAACCGCACAATACTAGTAGATGGCCAAATAGAGAAATTCGATGGATGTACCAAATTGAGAGGTTAATAGAAGTCTATCTTGAGGGAGATGAGAAAACATGGACATTACATATATGTGCTTATGACTACCAAAATAGTAAACGATTAAGAAAAAAGAAAGATATCCTAAAAGCCATAAGCTTTGAAGAAATGGATGCATAGCTAGCGGAGAAATTAGAAGAAGCTTATGATCTTGTATGTTCATGGGATGAGGGGAATTTAACTAAAGTGGATTAATGATTTGCGGTATTTATTAATTTGAGAAAATGCACTAACGAGACGATAAAAGATTTATTTTTTTTTTAATTGCTATGAGTGATATAAATAAGTTTTTAATATGTTTGATAGAGATACAGTATTCGTTGATATAGAAACAACAGGTGGTAATGTAAATCGTGACCGCATTACGGAAATTGCCATTATTACAATGCGTAAAGGTGAATTAGTGTCTGAGTGGAGCACCTTGGTTAATCCGCTTACTTATATCCCAGATTATATTGAAAGTTTGACGGGCATTAACGACGATATGGTGCGTGATGAGCCTTCTTTTGCAGAAATACACAAAGATATCCATGAGCGCTTATCTAATTGTGTATTCGTGGCCCACAATGCGCGATTTGATTATGGTTTTTTAAAGAATGAATTTAAACGTTGCTCAATAACGTTTCGTGCTCCTGTTTTATGTACAGTCAAACTCTCTAGAAATCTTTTTCCAGAGCATAAGCGTCACAACTTAGATAGTGTGATGCAAAGACATGGGCTGACGTGCAGTGCGAGGCATCGTGCAATGGGTGATGCACGAGTGCTATTTGACTTTATGCATACTCTCTACTCGACATTGATTCCGGGAGAGGTCGATGAAGTTATCCATAAATTACTCAAGCGACCGAGTCTACCTGCAGGAATTAGTGAAGATGATATAGACCCATTACCAGAAAGCACTGGAGTGTATTTATTTTATGACAAAAAAGGAGCGCCTCTTTATATAGGAAAAAGTGTAAATATTCGTAGCCGAGTGATGTCCCATTTTTCTGGAGATCATCGCACTGCCAAAGATATGAAGATATGCCAAACTATTGCATCTATAGACTATAAACAAACAGCAGGAGAATTAGGTGCTCTAATATTAGAATCCAGTTTAATTAAAAAGTATTTGCCTATCTATAATCACCGTCTAAGACGATATGACAGTCTTACAACCATCAATTGGAATCCTGATTCTGATAATTCAATACCAAAGATAATAACTGCTGACACACTTGATCCTAAATCTATATCGAACCATTTCGGTTTATTTAAAACAAAAAAGAGGGCTAAAGATACATTACGCGCATTGGCAAAAGAGCATCAGTTGTGTGAAAAGCGAATAGGATTAGAATCTGGAAAGGGTGCTTGTTTTGCGTATCAGCTTAAAAACTGTAAAGGCACATGTGTTGGAAAAGAATCATATATGCAACACAAGATACGCATGTTGGACGCATTACAACCATTGAAAAACAAAGTTTGGCCATTTGATGGAAGAATTGGCATAAAGGAAGTGTCATTCAATAATAAATGGACTGATATACATATATTTGAAAACTGGTGTTATTTAGGAACTGTATATGACGAAGATCAACTAAAACAACTGCGCTTGTTCTCAAATGAAGAACTTATGTTTGATCTAGATACATATAAGATATTAATTCGTTATTTAAAGAATAATTCTGGATCTGAAATAATTAATATTTAAATTTTAGTAGTGTACTTACACTGAATCTATAAATGACTTTGCATTTACGCGAATAGTAGATAGCTTATCAGGATCCATTTTATTTAGTGTGCTATAGACCATTGCTAATCGTTGATTCTTCGAGAGCTTATCACGGTGCTTATCCAAGAAATTCCAATATAAATAATTAAAAGGACATGCTTGTCCTCCAGTTTTTTCTTTTATTTTGTAGTGGCAAGATTTGCAATAATTGGACATTTTATTGATATACGCTCCGCTACTTGCATAGGGTTTGCTTGCAAGGAATCCGCCATCCGCAAAGAGAATCATGCCAATTACATTTGGCAATTCCACCCATTCAAACGCATCGGCATACACAATTAAATACCATTCGCTCACCTGTATAGGGTTTAACCCAGTCAGTAAAGAAAAATTTCCAAGTACCATGAGACGTTGGATATGATGCGCGTAAGCGTTTTGTTTCGTCTCCTTTATGCACTGTGATAAGCAGTTTAACTTGGTATCTCCAGTCCAATAAAACTCAGGCAAGTCTTTTTTTGCTTCAAAATAGTTTTTAGCTGAATAATTTGGCATTTTGTACCAATAGATACCTCGAATATATTCTCTCCAACCTAAGATTTGTCTGATAAAACCTTCAGCCGCATTGATGGGTATTTGTTCGCTTTCATAGGCTTTTTGTACTTTAGTGACTACTTCATGCGGGAGTAATAATCCTATATTCAAATAGAAGCTCAACAGAGAGTGATACATGTAGGGTTCATTTTTTAACATTGCATCTTGAAAATCACCAAACTTCATTAGCCGTTCATTTATGAAATGATTCAATGCAGCTAAAGCTTGTTTTTGAGTAACGGCAAGTTCAAAAGGTTTTAATTCTCCAAAATGATCTGGAAATTTCTCCTCTACTAAATCTAGAACATTATTAGTAATTGAATCGGGCTTGAATATTTTTGGTTTGGGCGAAATAGTTTCGTTATTTGCTGGCTTACGGTTATCTTTATCATAATTCCATTTACCACCCACAGGTTTGTTATTAGATATCAAAATGTTATGTTTGAGACGCATATAACGATAAAAGTTTTCCATACGCGGGGTTTTTTTATCTTTAATCCAATTATTGAATTCAATTCGACTACACAAAAAACGATCGTCTTCTATCCATTTAATATTAAAATCTTTGTCTTTTAGTAGTTCTAAGTTATGAAACACACGATACTCACCAGGGTGGGTAATTATGACTTGTTTGCATTTATATTTTTTTGCGATTCTTTGAACTTCAGATTCAAAGCTATTGGTGTTTTTCTTATCATCAAGTGAGATATATTCAACGTTATATCCAGATTTTTCTAGTTCAGCAGAAAAATGGCGCATTGCACTCAGTATGAATGCAATTTTTTTCTTATGATGTTTTACATACGTTGCTTCCGATAACACCTCGCACATCAGAACAATATCTTCGTTTTTGTTTACATGTTTAAGACTGGAGATATTCTTGTTGAGCTGATCTCCAAGAATAAGTGCTAATGAGGTCATGTATGGAATAAAAAAGTGTAATTAGTGGATAATATATATCACTTTCCGAAATATCATTATACAAAATATCTAGATCAAACGCTTTGTTCTACTTGTGCAGTAAATGAAGACCAACTCTTAGAATAGTGAATAAATTTGAGATGGCAAATGTATGAATTTGAATAGTAAAACCTGTACAAGAATTTATACAATAAGTGTCTTTGCGATAGCATAGACATATCATCAACTAGAAGTATAAACGGAATGAAAGCAATCATAATTGAACCCTCAACACAGGTCATAGAGAATATCGAAATTGAATCTTATGATGATATTGTTAAGCAGATCGGATTTGACACGATTATTTCTGATGAAATGGACCAAGGCCAAAACCGCGTCTATTTTGATGAAGAATGTTTTCTGCGTGGATCAAACGGAAGATTTCAAATCGATAATCTTATACCGGTCTCCGGAGTGGGAATCATTGTAGGCGCCAGTAATGAGAATAGCTCATTAAGCAATGTCACAACCAGTATAGATAACATACAAAAACGCCTAAAGTTTTTATAACTAATCTTTTTTACAATTTATAATTTACATGAAAACTTATACAAAAAGATGGGTGCCATTACCTCTAAAACCTAAAAATAATCCAAAGTTAAAACCGTGGACTTAATTAGATGTTGAAGATACTTATTATAGGTGCGAGCTCAGGAATTGGACTTCAAGCAGTTAAGTACGGTCTAGATTCCGGTCATGAAATTCGTGCATTCTCTAGAACTGCAGAAAATATAAACCTTATTCATTCAAGGCTTGAAAAATTTCTTGGAGATGCACTAGATAAAAGGGACGTAGCCAATGCAGTATCGGGTATGGATGTTGTTATCCAAACACTAGGTGTGCCATTTGATGTTAAATTACTCACTGGACCTATTGAACTTTTTTCACGCTCGACGGATATAGTGCTTCGAGCCATGAGAAAGCTTGATGTACATAGGATAATAGCATTGACAGGGTTTGGTGCAGGTACAAGTAGATCAAGTATAAATC
>JABDMD010000040.1 GCA_013001685.1 Gammaproteobacteria bacterium
GTTCTGCACCATTGATTTGTGTAAGTAGTTTTTCTAAACGTGTTGTGATTTGCCGTTCAACGTCTTCAACCGGTAGCCCCGGCGCATGGATGTGAACGTCTGCGAGAGGTACCACAATTTGTGGTTCATCTTCACGTGGGGTTACCATAATAGCAACCGCACCTGCGATGAGGGATATGAAGATTAATATGGGAGCGATGTCACCCGTTAGAAACAGACCAATTATTTTATCAAATATCCCCGCCTGCTTATTTTGGTTTGTGTTTTTATAGTTTGTTTCCATCTTTGGGTGTGAAAGTTGATTCCACTAGCTTTTATATTTTCAATTTTTTTGGATCTTGACGGCACAATTGGGGTGTTTGATTTTTACTCTAAAACATACCGTTTCCCCAAGCATGTTTTACGCGATTAATTAACTTTTTCCATATACCGGGACGGCAGCCCCGGTTATCCCTTTTGCTTGCTCTGAACACAAGTGCAATATTTCATTGGCTAAGTCGGTAGTAGGTACCCAGTTGCTAAAGTTTGCATCGGGCATGTCTTCTCGGTTTTGTGGGGTATCGATGGTGCCAGGTAAAATGCAATTTATATTGATGTTTTGCATTTTATATTCCGCTGCTAAACATTCGGTAAGGGTGATGACTGCAGCTTTACTTGCACAATAGGGCGCCATTTTGGCTTTAGGTTGTACCGCTGCGCGTGCACCAATGTTTACGATTTTGCCTTTTTTCTTTTCCAGCATATGTGGGATGGTTGCACGGCACATCATGAACACACTTTTTGCATTCATGTTCATCATGAAGTCCCAATCGCTGACAGGGGTTTCATGTACCTGTGGGCCCATCTTAAAACCACCGGCTACATTGGCGAGGCAATCTATTTGACCAAAGTGCTCGATAATATTGGCAACCGAATTATTGACTGAATTTACATCGGTTAAGTCGGTTTCAAACAAATCGACGTTTTTGGCATGTTTCCAACGTGGGTGGGTGAGCTTTGCAAAGTTAATATCCACCAGTGCAATGTTTGCACCTGCGCGAAAGAAGAGTTCTGCGGTGGTCGAGCCAAGTGCGCCTGCTGCACCGGTAATGATTACAGTTTGACCAGAGAAGTCGAAGTGTTTCATTTTTATTAAACCTTTAAATAGTTTATTACAGTACAAGGATTAAGCATTTACACAATAATATTATAGACTCAAAACCTTAAATTAATTTCAAAATTGTACTTTTTATGAACAAGAATATTCTAATTGTTGGTGGCAACAGCGGTATTGGTCACGCATGTGTAAAAGTCCTTGCTGAAAATAACCGAATATATTCATTAACAAGAAGTGGAGTCGTCGGGTCGTCTATTGAAAATGTGGAGTATGTAAGCGGTGATGTACATAAGACTGGATTAGATTATTCTTTTTTGCCTGAAAAATTGGATGCTGTTATTTATTGTCCAGGTACAATTAATTTAAAGCCCTTCAGCAGCTTAATGACTGAAGATTTTGAAAAAGATTTTAAGATTAATGTAATGGGTCTTATTAATACGATTAAAGCGGCCATGCCAGCATTAAAATGTTCTGGAAATGCGTCGGTGATAGCCTTTAGTACGGTGGCTGTGTCACAAGGGATGAGTTATCATGCTTCTGTTGCAACGGCAAAGGGTGCAGTTGAAGGCTTGATTCGTTCGCTGGCTGCAGAATATGCCGCAGCAGGAATTCGATTTAATTCCATAGCCCCTTCTTTAGTAAATACACCACTTGCGAGCAATTTAACGAAAACGGCTAGCAAGCTAGAGACTATATCCAAACGACATCCATTAAACCGTATTGGTGAAGCACATGAGATTGCTGCACTAGTTAAATTTTTAGTGAGTGATGATGCTAGCTGGATGACCGGACAGGTGTTACATCCTGATGGTGGACTTTCATCTATTAAAGAACTTTCTTAACGATTTATTCAATTTGAATATGTATTTCATTTCTTCTTAGCATCGGCAAGGTCCAGGGTGGATCATACGCAGCGGAGTATGCAATTCCGATTACAGAGAAATCTTTTTCATTGACCCAGTTTTCTAGCTTTTGTGTATGTTCATTAATTGAAGCTTCCGTCATTCTGCCACTATAACGAAGGGTCGCTACTTTATTGCCAGGCAGTTGTTTAATGACTACCTCGTTATTGATCGGTGTGGGTACCGTTTCTAGTGTGTATTTTGATGGTAAGACAAAGGTCATGGTCCAATTTGAATCATCTTGTTGTCGATATACGGGCGCTGTCATTTCAATTTTTTCTGATTTTTTCTCTCGTAGTACTGGTGTGGTCATTTCAATTTTTTCTTTGGCTACATTATCACCAAAAATATATCCCGCCAGGCGTTCGAAACCCTGTGATGAAGTTTCTTTATAGTTACCGCTAGTGGTGGTTTGAGCCACTAGGGTTTCTGGGTATTGTCTTACTTGAAAATTATTCTCTTCAAGTACAACTTCATAATTAGGTTCTTCAATGTTTCCCACGCCAAATACCGAGCAGCTAGTGATTAAAACGGTGACTAATGGTAGTAAAAGTATTTTCATGAGTTATATCTTGGGTTAAATTTTTCATTTTTTATTTATGACTACTGTAGTTTATGCGCCTGTAATGAGTCTTTCCTGTCCATTACAAATATTTAATATAATCTACTGGGTTCCCAACCAGCCAATTACTATAAATAAGGTTGCAACTAACGTGAGATGATTTCTTAGCGTTGTATACCAATTTTCTAGTGCTTTACTAAAGATGGTTTTTTCCAAATACCAAAAAGAGACAAAGCATATGGCAATGATGATAAGTGAATATTGCTGAGCCACTACCACTGCTAGCCAGGCCACCAGGGAAGGTATAACGCTAAATATGAACTGCTTACGTATATATTGATCATCATGATTACTAGAGGTTTTGGAAGCCTGCATGGCGAGACCCCAGTGCACACCACCAATAAAAGTTACTATAACTGCAGCGTAGATCGTTAAGCTCTGAACCGCGTAGTGATGATATTCAGGCACCCATACCAATAGACTGGATACAATAAATGGGAGTAGCCCTAGATAACCTAACAGTCTTGGGGTAATACTCTCTTTTTGCACCATCAATGAGTCACTTTTCACCCTTAAACAGCGTTCTTTCTAGGCACGTGAGGCAATCTGTGTTTTAGCATCTAGCACGGCTTGATGATGTTGTTCGATAAATTGCATAAGTAATTTATGCGAAGTTTCCGGTTCAATATCCACCATGCGGCTACGAATTGCCATCACCATCGATAGCGCTTGAAGGATATCTCCATCTTTGCAGCCGTCGAGATCTTTTACACAATCACTAATTGTGTTCAGGAGTTCTGTCACAATTTTTGAAACGGTATCAATGGACTGTGTTTCTGGATGCAATGGAAATTCTATCTCTTGAGAAACACCTGAGGAGGTGTAAGTTGTGAAGCATAGTAATTGCATGATAATGGCCTGTTAGTTATTTGAAGATTAAATTTCACATGCTTGGCGTTTATAACGCCATTTTGCGAAGTGATGATAAGCAATGTCTAACAGAGGGATGAGGTGTAGTTTGTATACCAGTGTTCCTACAGGGCGATACATTTTAATGGAATGCCAAATGGTGGCAAAAGCAGATGCGCCGGTAACCACTACGCCATCACCACGTACAACGTGTAAGCGTTCTAGTAAATCTTGTTTTCTAAAGCCGTATTGTTGGATGATTTCCTCTTCTTGATATATCGGTACCCATTTGATGGGGTGACAGGTTTTCAACTTTCTATAATGGTTGATTTCTTTTGAGCATAGTGGGCACTTGTCATCGTAAAACACTAGATGGGGAATATTCCCCACCAGGCTTAGATTTTTTGCTGAATGTTTCATTGTGTTAGTAGTTATTGGATGCTGCTAGTTATTGGTTTAAATCGATTCCTTCTACACGAATTAAATGTGACATAGCTTCTTCCAGCATGCTGCGTGCTTGTGCTGTAGTGGCATGTAGATAATTATGTAGTGCTGCATCCTGTTCATTTTCGTTTTCACATTCGGCACTATAGATTTCAAAAGAAACCAGATCTTTAATAATGTCGGATATGTGTTTAGGGCATTCACATTTAATGGTGCTAGAGATAGAAGCTAGCTTCATAAGATGTTTGTTACTAAATTTTCTTGAAGGTATGGTTTGTTCATAGTGGAGTGTAGAACCTGCTTCTAATCCGGGTAGTCTTTCACTTCCACCAGAGTGAAATATGCACAACCTGGCAAGTTCTTGAACGTCAACTGCTGAACGTATCACTGTCGTTTGTGAGGACTGTAGTTCTTCTATTTGTTTTTGGTTCGCGAACCCGTAAATTAATACAACATGCCAAGCACCTGAGGTTTCAAGTATTTTTGCCATCTGTTCTTTAGTGTTGGAATTGATGGTGGGCGTTTCAACGACTACAATATTAATTTGTTTACTTTTATCAAGAGTATCTCGAAATTCATTTACGGAGTTATACATTCCTACTAGATTTATACCTTTTACTTCCTCTAGACCATCTAATATTCTCACGGGGAAACCGTCACCGAGTAATGCAACATTGCAATCAACATCATTAGCGGTCAAGTTTTTTTGTACTCCATTTGTATGCTTGTATTGGTGTTTACTATGTTCTTCAAAAAGACTTTTCAGTTCTGCTGCGTTGAGACTAGCTATGCTACCGATTGCAATTCCACTTTCTGTTAGGCTCTTGAGCATTAGCAGTTTCGTTATGTCTTCTCTGGAATATTTTCGATCACCAGAATCTGATCTTTTTGGTATTACTGCGTTATAACGCCTTTCCCATGCACGTAGTGTCTCTGAGCCGATACCAGTGATGCGTGAGACTGCACCAATTTTATAGACCATGTTTTTAGGACTAGGTTGGATACCTTCAATAGGTTGTTCTGCAAAATCTGTGATTAACATGTGTTTACCTTTATTAAGTTTGAGTGGTTAAGTTGCGAACTTGGCAATTCTTAATCCGCTGTGAATTGATGCGTTCGTAATTCATAAAAGATGAATCGTATTAGTCGGTTTTAGCCACTAAGCAGGCTAAAAGGACTGAAATCATTAGTGATAGATCAAAGCTCATTGTTTACCTCTATGTGAACCTGTTTGTTTGGTTCAGCCAAGTGTTCTGAAAATAAAAATCAGAAGTGCAACACAGATTGAAATTATGATTGCAAATAGAAAAAGATCAGGAAGAAGGACTTCATAAAAGAATTTATCACCATGATCTTCATGTCGCTTTTTTAGGAAATATTCATTTATCATAATTATTTACTCTTGAGTTAAAACGCTTCTGAATGATGGTTAATTTCGCGCTGTTGTTTTTATCTAAGCTAACTTCTGCGCAATTGAGTACGAGATGTTGTATTGCTTGTGTCAATCTCTAACGCTGTCATTCTTTCAATTAGAACTGGAAGTAATAGCAGCCCTGACAACGGCAACAGAAGAAAAGCAGTGATTGTGATAATGGATGGATCTAACATTTGAAAGCCCTTTGTCTACACTATGTTTAACTAAGTGTCACTAATATATAGATAAAAACATACTTTGTACAATAATAAAGGCGGCTATTCGACTATTTGTACAGTATAAATCTGTACATAAATTGGATGTGAACATATCGTTGCGCAGACCGAAGGCATTGAGCTGTATAGGTTTTTAGAGGTAAGAGGCATGAAAAGAGTTGGATGACTACAAATTGTAAGAGAAAAAACTGTACAGGACAGTCAAAGGTCTACGTACGATGGTGGCTAAGGTTACTTGGCTAATATTTCTGGATAGTAGTCACTCCATGCAAACCAGTAGGCTACATGGCCGGGTAGGCGAGACAGTTTTTTATCATTTGGGCCGATGAGTTCGTTCTCGGTTAGTTTCCATTCTTGCTTATCCGCTATCAGTTGTCCGTTTTCTGAAAGTTGAAATTTAATTCCTTCAGAACGATAAGCGCGTACGGTTTCACTTTTTGCATCACCGATTAACACGATGGGGATGATGCCTACTTGATCATTAATTACGGTAGGTTTATTAAATAATTTTAATGGCCAGGCTTTGTTTGCGCCACTAATGCGCAGACCAAATACTTTTTCTTTTTGCTGAAGGGAATCATCCTTCACGCTTGCAGGAAACATGAGTTCATCACTGAAAAAATACGCACCATAAGCCGTGCCGGGAGTGTAGTCACGATGAAAACCGGTTTTTGGTGACATCACTTTAGTATCAGGATGTTTAGCTAACCATTCTCCCCATGTAGTGGTGACTAGGGGAAGTACTTCAAGCTCGATATTGCTACCAACCAATTTTCCTACCACTGGTTTACCGTTGAAATGATTCCATAATGAGTTGGTTTTTTGGTCGTACATGAGTTTGTTGGACCGATATAAGAAACCAGAAGAACCAAAGATTATCGGTTCTTTGTTTGGATTAATTTTGGTTTTATATAAAATGCCTGAACCACAAAGTGTGCAGTAGGCTAACGATACAGGTACATCGCCTATGATGTCGTTTAACATTTCATGCCAATCCATGAAGCGGTACGGATAAGCGCGTGTATCACCGTTAATGGAAATACCAAATACTAATTCTTTTTTTGTAATGTATTCCGCTTGGTCTGCGGGTATTAGATCGGGATAGTTGAGGGCAGGGATGCCATCTTTACGTACACCGCCCCAGACAATTTCATCTAAACGAATGCTTCGCTCTAAATCTGCATAGAAAAAGTCTTGAAAGTTTTTATCAATTCTTTTGGTAATGGCTTGTAGAAATAAATTGTTTTTGGCGATTGGTTCGGTGGGGTTGTCTTGCATCCATATTAGCCAATCAAACCATCTGGGACCGAGATCTTGTTGGGTAAGCTCATTTAATACATGTAGGGTTTGGCTTGAGTCTTCTGGGAAGTAACGCAAGCTGCGTATTAGCGCGGGGACTACATCGGGTTTGCCTCGTTGCAACATCCATTCACGTGCGGCTGTACGAACATCGGTGGCGCCATATAAATCGATAGCATATTCGTGTACAGGTTTTTCTTTGGCAATAACAAAATTACTGCAACTAACGAAGAGGAGTATCAGGAAGGACGTTAGTCGCAGCATTTTGGTACGATTGTTTGATTGAAAAATGATAAAAAATTTAAGGTTTGGTACCATTCAGGCTCCAATCATAGTGTAAGTATTTAATCTTGTAGTTGCCTGCTTGTAAATTATTTGCAATGTTCTCATCCATTACATATTGCGCGAGGTATTTCTGCACTGAGCCGGAATGTTTAATAAAATCTTCTTCAAACCAATCAAAAATTTTTGAAATCGAGGCGATCTTCATTTCCGGGTCAAAATGGTTTCTCATAGTGTCGTTAATAAAGAATTTGGCTGCTTGGGTGAGCTGTTGATCTATTATCTCTGCGTTATACACTTCAGGGATTAGTTTAGGGCAAGAACTAGAGGCGCAGTTGATCGCAAAATGGATGCGAGGTTCGCCTATAGGAATGATTACCTTACGCTCAAGGTCATTTAAATTAATCTTCATGCCGGCAAGTTGGTATTTGTTACCCTTAAAGAAGCTCTTTCTACCAAAAAATGTGCTTGGCGAACCTCCGTCTAGAATGCCTTGAATGACTAATGCATTGTAACTATTGATCCAATACGCTAGCGCTTCGTTTTGGTTTGTAAAAGTTGGTTTAGTTTTAAGAGATTCAACATAACTTGCAAAGCTTGGATTGTTTCTTATTGCTTTGTGATTAACTTTTCCATTTTTAACACTGGCACTTAATACATCATTAAAGGGATGATGTATTTCATTATTGGCATAGAGCGTATTCGCAACCATGCAGGTGACGATAAATAACAACGCTTTCGCGTATGTAGTTTTAATTTTATACATGGTAATGCCTGGTTCGAGAAGGTTAAAGAATTATTTGTAATCCATTCACATATTCCATTTCGTTGGAATTTACATAAGGGCCTTCTTTGATGTAGTAGTTTTTAATCTCAGGCTCAGGCTTTCGACTTTCAGATTGAATGATATCTTCATAGTTTCCTTGAAAATGTTGTTCGGTTGTTTTGTAAAATTGCTCTTTTATTGTATTCATTAATTTGGCTCATTTAATTTCTACAGTATTAAGTAGTGAATCATAGTATTGGTCACACTTTTCGCATTCATCATTAAAGTCCACCCAGTCTGGATATTCTTTGCGTATTAACTCGCGAAGATATAGTTCGGCTACTAAATCAAGGTGTTTGTTTAGGTTTTGATGTTTTTGAATTTGATTCATATTATTCTCCAATCTAATATTAGGATTAAGAGAACGTCCTTGTTCATTAATACATCCCTATTTGTTCTATAGCTGTCATTTAAACAGTCTATGATCTGCCGTCGTAGGCCTGCTTAAGTTTTCTGGTATTGACTTTTTCCTTGTCGTTGCTTTTAACTGTTACATTAAATGCATCAGTAGGTCCTTGTGCTTTAATTTCAGTGATTTCAACTTCAGTAGGCTTGATATTACTTACATCAATATTATTGATGCTACGGCCGCCTGAGGCGAGTGTTATACCGCTAGTGAGTAGTAGTGCTAGTGTTATGATTGCTTTAGTTTTCATATCTATGTTTCCTTTTTCGTTAAATTAATCAGTTACGACTAAATAGACACGACTAGACGAGAATTTATTGCAGTAAATTTGAGAGTTTTACACGTTAAAAATTCATCGTAGTGATTCATTTTTTGAATGTAATATTTTGAGAAAAGTGCTGGTCTTGTATATTAGTGGGTAGGATTTTGGTGCCTCAGCTACCTTAAATTGAACGCAGACATACTGATAATTGCATTTCTACTTTCTTAATAATTTGCAGAAACTTAGCGAGCCGAAATCTGCGTCCTGCTTTTTCGGTATACCTGCCGTCCAGGCAGGCAAAAAAAAGGGAGCAAAGGTTGCTCCCTTAAATAACCACCATAGTGGTGGCCCCATAACGCCGGTTAACTACTGCACTAAATCGCTTACCATCACATCATTTACTGGTAGTGAACGATAGTGAGTAACTTCTTTGGTTGCAGTATCCATTGTTAATTCGAAATATATGTTTTTTTCTTGGTTAAACACCTTAATGGTTTCTGTCCCATTTTCTTTGGTTACATACGCTTGGTTTAAAATTGCATTTGCCATTTTAGCTACCAATCCTGTTACCAGGTAAGAGCCCCGCCAGTTTGGTACTCGGTTACGCGTGTTTCAAAGAAGTTCTTTTCCTTTTTGAGGTCTAAAATTTCAGACATCCAAGGGAAAGGATTGTTGGCCGCTTCATATTGTTGAGGTAAACCAATTTGTGAGAAACGTCGGTTAGCGATGAATTGAAGATATTCTTCAAACATTGGTGCGTTCAAGCCTAAGATGCCGCGTGGCATTGTGTCATAGGCATATTGCGTTTCTAAATCTACACCGCTTTTAATCAGGTCGATCATTTCTTGTTGGAACTCTTTAGTCCACAAATGCGGGTTTTCTAATTTGATTTGGTTAATGACATCAATACCAAAGTTCATGTGCATAGACTCATCACGCAGAATGTATTGGAACTGCTCTGCTACACCAGTCATTTTGTTGCGACGACCCATAGAAAGGATTTGCACGAAACCTACGTAGAAGAAGATGCCTTCAAACACTACATAGAATGCAATTAGGTCACGTAGTAAACGTTGGTCGTCTTCTATGGTGCCAGTCTGAAAGTCTGGATCACCCAAGCTGTTGGTGTATGGCAACGCCCATTCAGCTTTGCGCGCCACTGCTGGCAATTCGCGATACATGTTGAATACTTCGCCTTCGTCTAAACCTAAAGATTGAATGCAGTATTGATATGCATGCGTGTGCACTGCTTCTTCAAACGATTGACGTAATAAGTATTGGCGACATTCTGGATTAGTGATGTGTTTGTATACCGCTAATACTAAGTTGTTGGCTACTAATGAATCCGCCGTAGAAAAGAAACCAAGGTTGCGCTTGATGATAGTGCGCTCATCTTCAGTTAAGCCTTCTGGGTTTTTCCATAGCGAGATGTCAGCATTCATGTTTACTTCTTGTGGCATCCAGTGGTTTGAACAACCATCTAGGTATTTCTGCCACGCCCATTCGTATTTAAAAGGTACAAGTTGGTTTAAGTCTGCACGGCAGTTGATGATTTTTTTGTCATCGACTTGAATGCGATCCGCACCCATTTCGATGCCTTCTAAACCGGTTACACCTTCATGTCTTTCTTTAGCTTCCGTTATTTGTTCTGCTTCGACTTCATCTCTTAAATTTTGCAGTGCTAGTGTGGCTTCAACTATTGCGGTGGTGCTTGGATTAGCTACGACTTCGTCAAAAGTGTGTGTTTGTTTTGGTGGCGGTTGTTGAGCCTGTGGTTCCTTTAATACTGGC
Organism: Gammaproteobacteria bacterium; assembly: GCA_013001685.1. Taxonomy (GTDB): domain Bacteria; phylum Pseudomonadota; class Gammaproteobacteria; order UBA4575; family UBA4575; genus JABDMD01. Next base: position 10,430 of record JABDMD010000040.1, read on the forward strand.
ACATCTTGTGATGCAACAGGATCTGTGAACACGGCTGGTGCGGCGGCACTTGTCATGACGCGTGAATCAGCGATTGGATCTTCCCAGCTTTGCATAATTTCTTTCTCCTCTAGCTTTAAAAGCTGCCTTATTGGCAGGCTTCACATTCTGGATCTAAGATCGAACAAGCTTGTGGTGCTTTGCTGTCGCCATTGCTAACAGCATTCAATTTGCTTTCTCGACCTTCGACGGTACTTTTCTCTACATGCGTAGCACCCATGGAACGTAAGTAGTAAGTGGTTTTTAAACCACGTACCCAGGCTAGTTTGTATAAATTATCTAGCTTTGTACCAGAGGGTTCTGACATGTATAAATTGAGCGACTGTGCTTGATCAATCCATTTTTGTCGGCGCGAAGCTGCTTCAACTAACCAACGTGGATCGACTTCAAACGCAGTGGCATATAAAACTTTTATATCTTCTGGAACGCGATCAATCGATTGCACACTGCCATCGTAATATTTGAGGTCATTGGCCATGACTTCATCCCAAATACCGCGTTGTTTTAAGTCATCAATAAGGTGTGGGTTGGTAACAGTGAACTCACCTGACAAATTCGATTTCACGAATAAGTTTTGATAGGTAGGTTCAATACTTTGCGTTACACCACAAATATTTGAAATGGTTGCGGTCGGTGCAATCGCCATGGTGTTGGAGTTGCGCATGCCAACGTTTTGTACGCGTTGACGAAGGCTATCCCAATCCATAGTGGTGCTGCGATCTTGTTTTAAGTAATCACCGCGACCTTTATCTAATAGTTCAATGGAATCGATTGGTAGAATGCCTTGATCCCACAATGAACCTTTATAGCTTGCATACACGCCACGTTCTTCGGCAAGGTTGCTAGAGGCTTGAATAGCGAAATAACTGATCGCTTCCATTGAGTGATCTGCAAACTCTACCGCTGCTTGGCTGCTGTATGAGATGCGTTGCTTATAAAGCGCATCTTGAAAACCCATCATGCCTAAGCCAACTGGACGGTGACGTAAGTTAGAGCGCTTGGCTTTGTCTACGCTGTAGTAGTTGTACTCAATCACATTGTCTAGCATGCGCATGGCAGTAGAAATGGTTTGCTCTAGCTTATTAAGATTTAAACCGTTCTCATCTAAATGTGCAGCTAGGTTTACAGAACCCAAATTACACACGGCAATTTCATCTTGTTTAGTATTAAGCGTGATTTCGGTACACAAGTTAGAAGAGTGCACTACACCTGTGTGTTGTTGTGGTGAACGCAAGTTGCATGGGTCTTTAAATGTAATCCAAGGATGACCTGTTTCGTACAACATGCCGAGCATCTTGCGCCATAGGTCTACTGCTTTTAGACGTTTGAAGTTTTTAATTTCTCCGTTGTCGGCCATTTGTTCGTAGGTTTCGTAACGCTCTTCAAAAGCTTTGCCGCTTAATTCGTGTAAGTCTGGTGCTAAGTGTGGTGAGAACAATGTCCATTGCTTGTTTTCGCTTACACGCTTCATGAACAAATCCGGTACCCAGTTGGCAGTGTTCATGTCATGCGTGCGACGACGATCATCACCAGTGTTTTTACGTAAGTCTAAAAACTCTTCTATATCTAAGTGCCAAGTTTCTAAGTAGGCGCACATTGCACCTTTACGCTTACCGCCTTGGTTTACTGCAACCGCAGTGTCGTTAGCTACTTTAAGAAACGGAACTACGCCTTGTGATTTACCATTAGTGCCTTTGATGTGTGCACCCATGGAACGTACTGGTGTCCAGTCATTGCCTAAACCGCCTGCAAACTTGGATAACATTGCATCGTCTTGAATCGCTTCAAAGATGCCGTGTAGATCATCAGGTACAGTAGTTAAGTAACAAGAAGATAGCTGTGGGCGTAAAGTGCCAGAGTTAAATAAAGTTGGGGTTGAGCTCATGAAATCAAATGAAGATAACAACATGTAGAACTCAATCGCACGTTCTTCGCGCTCTACTTCATTTAGCGCTAAGCCCATGGCCACGCGCATGAAAAACGCTTGTGGTAGCTCGAAACGAGTGCCTTCAGTTTGAATGAAGTAACGATCATACAAAGTTTGCATACCAAGGTAGGTGAACTGATGGTCTCGCTTTGGTTGTAGAGCTTTACCGAGTTTCTTTAGGTTATATTCGCTAGCTAGTTTTGGATCTAGTAACTCTAAAGAAATGGCTTTATGAATGTAGTGCTCAAAGTAGTCTGCATACTGATAAGACATTTCCTTGAAAGTAGCTTCGGTAGGCATGCCATAAACAAAAGTAAGTGCCTCACGACGTAGCGTGTCTAACAATAAACGTGCTGCTACATATGTGTAATTTGGTTCTTGTTCAATCAGCGTACGTGCGCTCATGGTGACCGCGGTGCCAACTTCATTTTCAGGAATGCAGTCGTATAAATTGCGTAGTGCTTCTTCGATGATAGGTCGTGCTGGTACATCTGCAGTGTCTGAACAAGCTTCTTCCACCATGCGCGCCAAGCGCTCTACATCTAGAGGTTTTAAGTGGCCAGCCTCATCTTTTACATTTAGGTTAGGCGTGTCGTTTTCATTGTGTGCAGCTTTAGCAGCTTGTTCGAGTTGTTCGCGTTCTTTATGACGCTCTTCTCTATATAAGACATAAGCACGAGCAATTTTATGGTGCTCACTGCGCATCAGAGCCAGTTCCACCTGGTCTTGGATATCTTCTATATGGAAGGTGCCACCTTGTGGGCGACTGCGTGATAGGGCATAGAAAACCTTGTCAGTAATTTCGTCTACCATTTCATGAATGCGCGTTGAGGCAGCGGCGTGACCGCCTTCAACTGCTAAAAATGCTTTAGTGACCGCAACCTTAATTTTCTCGCGATCAAAGGTGGTTACTTTGCCATTACGGCGAATTACGCGATATTGGCCTGGTGCTGTGGCAGCAATTTCCAGTTTGGTAGGCGCATTATTTTCATGTGTTGTGTTTGGTGTTTTTTCTTCGGCAATAGTAGTGAGTTCTGGCTGCATTTGGTCTCTCAGCTTAATATTATAAGTTATTGTTTTTACTTCTCTTTTTCACGTGTCCTTAGATTTGTTTTTATAGGCTTCAGGTTGAACTGAAGTGGACTGCTGTGAACGACGATTACTATAAATTGGGGTGGGAATTCCGTCAAGCACAACATCTTGTGTGTATTCTGTGGAATAAGCTGTGGATAAGCCGTTGGTTTATTACAATTAGGTCAAAATATCCTGAACGTTAGTGGGGTTAGAGAAAAGCAAGCTTTTTTTGACGGTTCTGACTTAAAATCTTTCGATCGTATTAATAGAAAAGTTTTATAAAAATTCTTCACTTTTTTGCACTTGGTCACCCTGAGATTTGCAAAAACGACCGTTCAGTTTTTCCAATTTCGTTTTTTTTACTCAAAAAGTGAATTCAGAGATATTAAGTAAAGAATTTGTATGCGTCATGATGTTCAAGCATTAGATATGCATTCATAAGTACCGTCATATTTAATAATTAACTAACGTAATTACATGCAATTCCACGCCAGAACTGAAGAGCCACATAAACAACGCACAGATTTTAAAAATCTGTTGCGGATGTTCCCTTATGTGTGGGCCTATCGTTGGCGAGTATTAATTGCACTTGCTTGTTTAGTAATCGCTAAAGTGGCTACCGTTGCCGTGCCGTTAATTTTAAAACGCATTGTAGATTCATTAGATGTTGAAGCGAGTTTATTGTTATTGCCCTTAGGTTTGTTACTAGCTTATGGCGCATTGCGTTTAACCACTGCGCTATTTAATGAGTTGCGTGATGTTTTGTTTGCGCGTGTACGTTATCGCGCGATTCAAAAACTTTCTACACGTGTGTTGGAACATTTGCATAATTTGTCATTGCGTTTTCATATAGAAAGGCAAACTGGTTCTATTACGCGTGATTTAGAACGCGGTACGCAAAGTTTGTCTTCGATCATTAATTATATGGTGTTTATTATTGTGCCAACTTTTGTAGAGTTGGGGCTAGTCGCAGCGATTTTATTAAGCGCTTATGCACTAAAATTTTCAGTCGCAACCTTGATAACGATCATTCTATATATCGGATTTACTTTGCTAGTTACCAATTGGCGTATGAAATATCGCCATGAGATGAATCGCTTGGATTCACAGGCTAATTCGATTGCAGTAGATAGCTTGTTGAATTATGAAACCGTAAAGTACTTTAATAATGAGCGCTATGAGTTGTCACGCTATGGTGAAACGCTTTCACAGTGGGAGAACGCTGCAGTAAAGAGTATTACAACCATGTCGATGCTGAACTTTGGTCAGGCATTCATAATTGCAATTGGTGTAACCATCATCATGATTTTTGCTGCCGGTGGAGTGGCTGATGGCAATATGACATTGGGTGATTTGGTGCTGGTGAATGCCTTGATGTTGCAATTGTTTGTGCCACTCAATACTTTAGGTATCGTCTATCGACAAATAACTTATTCATTAGCAGACATGGATATGTTGGTAAAGCTGTTACAAAAAGATACTGAAATTAAAGATGCACCAAATGCAAAACCATTAAAAATCAGTGCAGCGCAAATAGAATTTGATAAGGTTTCATTTTCTTATAACCAAGATCGTGAAATATTACGTGATGTTTCAATTACTATTCCTTCGGGTCATAAAGTTGCTGTGGTTGGGCCTTCGGGTGCTGGTAAATCGACTATCGCGCGCTTGTTATTTCGTTTTTATGATGTAAGCGAAGGCGCGGTGCGCATTGATGGCCAGGATGTGCGTGAATGCACGCAACAAAGCCTGCATGAAAATATTGCCGTAGTGCCGCAAGATACTGTGCTATTTAATGAGAGTATTTACTTCAATATTCAGTACGCTAAACCCGGTGCGAGTAAAGAAGAAATAGAGCAGGCCGCTAAGCTAGCAAATATTCATGACTTTATAGAGCAGTTGCCGCAACAATATGAAACCATTGTCGGTGAGCGTGGTTTAAAACTTTCTGGCGGTGAAAAGCAGCGTGTAGCAATTGCACGTGCCGTACTTAAAAACCCCAGAATTGTTATATTTGACGAAGCAACTTCCAGTTTGGATTCTCAGTCAGAAAGTATGATATTGAATGCCATGCAAGAAGTGACTCAAGGAGTTACTACTTTAGTTATTGCGCACCGTCTTTCTACTATAGTCGATGCGGATAGTATCTATGTGTTTGATCATGGTCGAGTAGTGGAGTCTGGCAGTCATCGAGAATTGTTAGCGCAGCAAGGTATCTATGCAAACATGTGGGCGCTGCAACAAGAAGAACGTATTGCCCAAGATCTAGAGTCAGCTGATAAAGCAGCTGAGCTTAAAGTCTAAACATTATTAATAATCATATATGTGTTCTACGGTTTGATCCTGTTGAGCCATTTCTAATAAGAATTCTTTCAAGTCTTGAACATTGGTAACGACAGCAATACGTTTTCTAGTGATATCCGATACAAGTTTAGAACTAAACAACTGCTTGGCGTAGTTAGATTTAAATGCTTTATTTGCATCTTGTACTAATGTCGCGGTGATCAATTGATTGCCGGATATATCTTCAAAGTCATAACCATATTCCGCTAAGGCAGGCATAGATTTGCTGAATTCTCCCCATCTGGGCACCGACAATAAATAGGCATTATTTTCCTTGGCGATAATTTCTGCCGATTCGGTTAAATAAGGGTTATCTGCATTAGGATTTTTAGCGGTCATGTAAATTAATCCATCACCTTGTTTGTATGCAGTTTGTGCGCCTAGCTTAATTAATTTTGCATAAACGGTTTTAAAACCAAATTCTAAGGTAAAAAATAATTTACGTTCTAATTTTCGAATAAATCCGTCACCAAAAAAGCTAGTATCTTTCCAGATACGACCTATCCAATGTGCAAAATCAAATTCATACCAAGCTTTGTCAAATATCAGCTCGCTATATGCGCGCTGTGCTTGTGCAATAATTTTGTCTTCTGCAGTATTTTGGTTGCCAGCTGTCCAACGACTTAAGCGACCAATAGTGTTTTCATAAAAAGCTTTCCACATATATTCAACAGTGGTGCTGATGCCAATTACTCTTAGTACGGTCATGTATTCTGAATTTTCTGGATAGTTATCTTTACTCAATGCTACTGCTCGATCGTAGAGCGTCCAGTATTCATTAATACTAGCCATAAAAGGGAAAGCACTTGGATTTTTATTTTGTTCAAGGTAATCAGCGTATTCAACCGGGTTAAAAACTAAATACCATTCAGGAATGGTAAGAAAGGTTTGTTCTTCACCGCGGTAATAGTTTTTTAGCTCGTTTGTTTTTGCATGGATAGCGTCTACTTGAATATTGCTAGGTTCATTTGGATTAGGGTAGTGCTGTTTCCATAATTGGTTGCGAAAACGGTACTTAGGGTCAACGCGCTTTTTAATCGCAAAGTATTTTTCTGCATTAGGGTAAGCGGCAGTAAATTGTTTGGGTGAAGCAAAGATTTGGTAAGGAAGGTAGTAGGTGCCGCCAACTTCTAGCACTGCATCAATCATATCTACACTCCATGCTTTTACATGGTCTTTAGATGCTTGATCTGTGCCTTGTTGATAATAGACCACAAATGCAAACACTTCTTTATTAGCCCAAGACATTAACGTTTCGGTGTCCGGTTTTGCATGGCGTATGGAGACATTGATAATGTTTGCGTCGTGTTTTTGAAAGACGTTTCGCATTTTAGGTATGAACTCATCAAACTTTTCTACTGGTACAAAATACTCACGTAATACATAAGTCTTTTTATTACGTTGTTTCGGCTCTAATTCACGTATATCGTAACTTGCTTCCCAGTTTCTCCACACTACACGGTCAAAGGAGTAGTAAACCGGTTCAAATATATATTGACGTAAGCCTTTGCCAATTTTGTAATTAGCAACGAACTCGGCAAACTTAGGTCCCCACTTGTATTCTGTGTCAGTAGCAATGAGTCGATCTTGATGGGTGAGTTCATTGTCAGA
>JABDMD010000043.1 GCA_013001685.1 Gammaproteobacteria bacterium
TGTGACTGGTGCACCCATTTTAGTCGATGGTGAATATCAAATCTGCTTGGATGCAGCATGTTCGGAAACCGTGTTGACAGTTGATGGCGAAGTTCCTGAAGGTGTGGATGCACAGGAAGTCGAATTCGGACGCGCCAACATTGTTCGTTCACCAGATAAGGTTACACAAAATGCATTAGATGAAGTTATTAGCAAACTGGATGCGTCCAGCACGGTTACATTAGATCCTTCAGGTCGTTTGGTCATCGACGGTGCAACGGTAGACTCACCACTTGAAAACCTTGCTTTGTACATTGCACTACTAGAAGGTGATCCAAAGCTTACAGATGAAATTGTAAGTAAGTTACCCGATAGTACTCTGGATTTAGCTGCAAGTTTATTAGCGGGAGGTGCTGACAAGACGGGCACTATTTCGGTTGATTTCGTTGTTTACCTGAATGTGATTATGGGGATCACTGAAAACGATACTTACTTCAACTACACAACTTTTGATTACAATCGTAGTGATTATGATGTGACTTACGATTATTTCTATCAAAGTGGTGAAGAAGTTTTGTCAGCAACGCTTAATCTGAAAGACTTCCTAGATGCAACGCAACCTACATTATCTGGCGCTGAAGGCGTGACCTTATTTAGCATCGCAGCAGATGATGCCTTGCAAGTTATCGACTTGGTGCATACTCAAATTCACGAGGCACAACTACCAGGTACGATATAAGTTAGATATAGATGGGATGCAGAAGAAATCATTTTGCATCCCTTTTTTGTTATTGGCAAAAATCATTTAAGGATTTCATGTTGAAAACATTTCAGATAAAAAAAGTTGTTTTTCGAAGTTTTTTCGTTATTTCAATTTTAATTTTCGGAACAATTTTGACCAGCAACGGTTTGTTGATATCAGCTAACACTGCTAAAGCTGCAGAAGGTGGGCATAGCGGTGGGCATTCAGGGGGAGATCATAGTAGTGGCGGACATTCCGATGGTCATGATAGTGGTCATGAAGATGATTCGCATGCTGGTCATACTCCTGGTTCTAAAGGCAAAGGCCGTGGACATAGTGGTCGCCAAGGCGGAAGTGGTCACGATGTCGCTCGCGGTGGCGGCAAGGCGGTAGAGAACAGTATTTTTCGAGGACGGAGGCCAGTGTGGGCAAGAGAAGGTATTCCAGAAGTGGAACTTGGGCGTTTGAATGTATCGCGGGCTCCCGGACACGTCTTAGCACGAGCTGAAGCTGAAGCTTTGCTTAATTATTCTGAAGAGATGGCAGCGCTATACAACATATCTGCGGATGAAGCGGCAAGACTATTGCAAACAAATTACCGAGATATTGCACGCTTCGATTCACCTCTACAAAATCTAGCGCTATATAAAGATTTGATGATATTTGGTCAATCTCAGTTGTCAGGCATAAATCCCAGAAGTCAAATTGATTTGGCAGCGATTTTTCTTGGTTCAGCATCGGATAAAAATATTCCAGTTACCGAGGATACAGTGATTGCAGTTAACCGGATTCTGGGTCTAATTGAGTTAGCTCCTGACGACCGTGCTTCACTAGTAAGTAAAGCCGACCAAGTACGCTCTGCAATTCTAACTGGGCACGGGGATACAGAACACTAATCTCTAGGTAGCTATCGTTAATCAATGTAGATAATGGGAATTCATAATAAAGTAATATGTTTAAAACACTTTATGTCTGCTAACGACCCAAAGCAAACATTCAGATTTTATGTATTCCGTTATAGCTTTTAAGATTTTTTTATACTTTTGGATAAGCCAACTGAGGCAGTTAGCTAAGCTTAGTATCAATATCTTGTTCTTTCTAGAGCACGAGTATGTAATTTTAACTTTGGAGTGATTTATGAATAAATTATTAGCTTTGTTTATTTTTATGATGACATCTGCATTTGTGTTCAATGTTGCATTAGCAGACGAACATGGAAAAAAGAAAATGGATAAACAGCAGCATAAAGAAATGGAAAAGGTTACAAAAGAAGAGCGAAAAGAATATAAGTATCGAAAGGCTGATGACGATGATCATGATATGGACAAGGGTAAAAATGACAAGCAAGGTTTAGAAAAGCAGCGCGAGGAAAAAAATTATCAAGAGCGTAGAGAAGAAGGAAAAGGCTCAGAGCAAGGTCAAGCGTCACGGGAAGAGTACAGCAGAAAGTGGTGGAAGTTTTGGGGAGAGTAAATTCAATAATTTGAGTTAAGAGTACAAACTTTCATTAGTTCATTATCATTCACAGAATGTCCGCTTTGGGTCGTAAGCAGACATTAAACTGTATTTATTTTGAGATTTCAACCTGATTCCCTCTAATAATTACTTCTGTATGTCTGCTTACGGCCAATAGCGGTCATTCAAATATTTTCGCTTTCCACTGAATCAACAAGTCAGCTATTGAGTCAGCATTAATTTTATTTTTTGGTAATCCCATACTATCCACTTCAATATTAACTAAATATTCAGAGATTTCATTTTTTGGACAATCACGAATTAGCATACTAAATACAACTGGTAAATAGCTGTGATATTCATCTCTTGCTTCTGGAACACCCGAAACTCCAATTGGGTCCCAAAGATAGTGAAGTACTTCATCAACTCTTTTATAAAGGTCGTTTTGTTCAGGACTAAGTTTTTTGCCCATTAAATTATGCTGTTTTTATGATTATAAGTAGCAAGCTAATGTCCGCTTTGGTCGTTAGCGGACATTAAACTATGTAGTTCTGAGATTTCCAACCAGATTTCCCCTTTAGTGGTTTGATTTATGTCCGCTTTCGGCCAATAGCGGACATTAGTTTAAAGCAAGAATTTCCTTAGTCGCTAATAGTTGGCTTAATAGCAGTAAATTTTATGCTCGCAATTTTATTTTGAGTCACGGCAACGTCCTCTTCATCTGGAACCGGAGTGTATTCAGCACCAGGACAACATGCCATTTCATCTAATTCTTTGGATGCTAGTAGGTGTTGCGCAACAAGATTTACTTCTGTAAATCCTATATTTCTAATGACCCCGAAATAGGACTCCTTGTCTATTGCACCTCCAACACATCCTGCCCAAGTCGATTGAAAACGCTCGTGCACATTTGCATCAACCTTTTCAGTGTAGACAACATCTGATATTGCAAGACGACCGCCAGGCTTTAATATGCGATAGACTTCTCGATATACATCTTCTTTATCTGGACACAAATTAATAACACAATTTGACATCACCACATCAGCAAAATTATCGGGAAGACCCGTTTGATCCAAATCAGAAATGCGAAACTCTACTGTGTTAGATGTTCCTGCTTCTTCTATTGCCTGTTTCGCTCGCTCAATCATTTCAGATGCAAAATCAACACCAATCACTTTTCCATTAGGTGTAACTTTTTGAGACGCGAGAATGACATCAACCCCTGCTCCACACCCAAAGTCCACGACAATTTCTCCTGGCTGTAGTGCCGCAAAACCGGTGGGGTTGCCACATCCTCTAGATAGACTAAGTGCAGTCTCGGGTATTAACAAAATATCCTCTTGCGTATATAAGCCGTGATCTGTTGCGAAACCAGAGCTTTTAGATGCCTCGATTGCACAACAAGAGCTTGCTATGTTCATACCAGTTTCAGCGCATTTGCCGTAACGTTCTTTGACGATTTCTTTGATTTCGCTATCCGAGAGTTTTGATTTTATGCTTTGTTCCATGAGGTTAAGCGCTTAAAATTCCCTGGGTATCATCAATTAAATATTCTCGATCATGCCTTCGTTCTGATGGAACTAGGTTGTAACCAATTTCTTCATTTAATTTTTCAGCAATTTTTCTTTCGCCTTCACTTGCATATTTTTCATCCCATTCTGCAAGCACGTGTTTCATGTATCGATGCCATAGCGGTGGAATTAATGTAAGTACAAACAAGGGAAGATAACCTTTACCCATATTAGGTGCGCCTAAGCTTTTCAATTTCCAGAATTCAGT
>JABDMD010000052.1 GCA_013001685.1 Gammaproteobacteria bacterium
TGCTTCACTATGTTGACCTAGAGGTTTATTTTTATGTTCATCAATTATTTCATCACAAACTAGGTTTTTTAAATAATCTCTTTGCATCTTGTCGAAACGTCGATGATAAAGATAATCTTTATCATCAATTTCAGTCGCTTCTTCTGGTAACGCTTCACCACCTTTTTCAGTGCGAGTCGATCGCCATTCACCTTTCTTTTTATCTCGCCAAGCACGAAATTGTTGTTTCATGCCAAATAGACCTTTATTTAAAAATAACACAACGAATAGCATTAACAGTCCTATCATAATGTGTCTTACAGGCCCTAAAGTAATTAAAACTTTATCCAATAAAACCACAATGAGTGTCCCAACAATTGCACCTTCTGCTTTTCCAATACCACCAATTGTAAGCATAGCCAAGCCGAGCAACAGGGTATCAAAACTAAATATTGAAAAAGCTACTCCCCTGTAATGGGCCGCATAAAAACCACCAATGAATCCAAGTGCAACCGAAGAAATAAGAAACACGGTAATTCTTGCCTGCTTATAATTAACACCTGTGGCTTCCGCAAAAGCTTCTCTTTTTTCGGGCGCCATTTTTAACAATCGACCAATACGCTTCCCATCTATAAACCTAAAAAGAAAAAGTGCAGCGATTAATAGAGCAAATGCACCATAGTACGAAACCATTGACTGCATTAATGGCGGCCAATCAGAATTTATGTAGGTTGATGCACCATACAAACCTCCAGATGCAGAACCAAATTCTTTTGAGGTTACAACGTAGACTCTGCATAGTTCGTTTAATCCTAAAGTTAACAACGCATAATAAAATCCATCTAAACGCATTGCCGGCAATGCAATAATTCCTCCAAAAATAAAGCCGATGGCCATTCCAATTAAGGGTAATGACCACCATGGATAGCCTAAGTTTATTGATAGCCATGAAGTACAAAATGCTGCGACACCTACCACCGCATAAGTGGCTAGTGAAAAAATACTTGCTGTCCCAATTACCAACGTCCAACACACATTTATAGCAGCAAATATTCCAAACACCGCTCCCGCTGTAAGAAGTGTGTTTTGCATACTTTCAGGAAAGAAAAAAGGCGCTACAGCTAAAGCAAACAAGCCGACTACCCAATAAATAGGTCGTTTATCTACAATTATTTTTTGAGCTTTAAGAGACTTTTTATTGTAATAGCCCCGTATGTGTAACAAGGTTCTTCTTGTTGGCCACCATCTCAATCTTTTCCAAAGGCGAGCGCCATGATTTTTCCATTTATATATATATTTAAATCGACCTACTTTATAAAGAGCAACTTGATATGTTTTGTTTTTATCCCAAACTGATCTTGGATCTTCTACTTTTATAGAAGGAACTTCATAATTCCCGCCTTTAGCTCCCCAAACTGCTAATGGATTCTTCCATGTATAATTTTTTTTACTCATTGCTCTCGCGCTTTATCCAAAAGACCTGCAATACCTCTTGGCCTTATGATTAATATTGTAATAATGACAAGGAACTGTGTGATTAATACATATTGCCCACCTAATAATCTTGATGTAAGCGCTTCGGTGATGCCAAGAATGATGGCTGCAATCACAGCACCTTGAACACTTCCAAGCCCGCCACATAAAGCTATGCTCACACCCTTGATTAATGGAGTTAAACCACTAAAAGGCGCAATATAATAAGTCTGTGATAAAAGCACAGCAGAAAGACCCGCCATGCCACCGGTAATAGCCATTACATAAAAGCCCGTTTTTCTTATACCAATGCCAACAATAGAAGCTGCATGAGGGTTCATCATCATGGCTCTAATTTCTAATCCACGTCTACTAGACTTCATCCATAACACAACAAATACCAACATTAAAATCGAACAAACAATAATTCCAATTTTATCGGAAGTTAAAACTGTGTTTCCTATTGATACTTTCCAATAGCCAAATACTTCGGGTAGTGCTTTATTTTTAGGGCCAAAATACCAAAGCAAACATTGTGAACCTATTAAGCTAATCGCCAATGTTCCAATCATGCCTCTAATAGTAAAATTTGGTTTGTCATGTAGCGGTATAAACACCAGCATACAAATAATGATTCCGCCAAGTGCACCAACTAATATACCTGCAGTTAGCACTACTATTGGGTGATCAGAAAGCATTCGTGCTGCCAAATAAGCACCATAACCTGCAAAGGAAAAAATAAACCCGTAACTTAGATTAAGTAATCCCAAACTAGACCAAGTTATTGACACAGCAACAGCTATCAGGCCATAAATACAGGCCACTATCGTTGCATTAATTAAAATAAAACCTATATCCAAACCGAAATCACCTTGACTACTTTAAATGCATTGACAATGCTGAAGATGCTTCACCTTTTAATTTCCCGGCGTGCATACCAATTACGCGATCTACCTTGCCTTCAAGTAAAGCAACATTTTGTTCAGCAATAATCATTGCTGAATTACTTAGTTCTATTTTCAATAACGCTTCCATCACCCCCTTACCAATTTTTGGCGCCAACCCTAAGGACGGTTCATCTGCAAGATAAAGTTTCGCATCTGTCATCAATCCTCTTCCAATTGAAACCATTCTTCGCTCTCCTCCTGACAATCGTGCAACAGGCGTTTTTAATAACTGTTTTAAGGGTTCAAACAAATCTAAAACTTGTTCTTTTCTTTGTTTTCGAGTTTTCCATGCTTGCTTAGTAAAAGCACCGCTATCAAGGTGTTCCTCCACCGTTAAACCATGAAATATTTCATCTCCTTGCGGCATTATGGCAAGCCCCTGCCTTACGATATGATGAGTATAACGTCCAGGCCCTTGGCTTCGTGTTCTACCAATTTGATTCCCATTAAATAAGATTGAGCCACGTTGCCAACCAGTTAGTCCCGCTATGCCATAAAACAATGTAGTTTTCCCATGTCCATTCAAACCTACTAAGCCAACACGTTCACCTGAACTAACGATCAAATCTAAATCATGAATTACACGCAATGGTCCATAGCCTGCTGACAATCCCTGGACATTTAAGATTTCACTCATTAGACCGTCTCAAAATATGCAGCTCGAACTTCTGGACTATGAATTATTTCATTCAGTGAGCCTTTAGCAATCACTTCGCCTGCATCCATGACAACTACTCTGTCCGCAATGGTGTCTAACAATTCAATCCTATGTTCCACAATCATTACAGCGATATTCATTTCTTTAGATAGCATTCTAAGAATTTCGTCTATCTCATCTATTTCAGAATTAATTAATCCAGCTGCAGGCTCATCCATTAGCAATAATTCTGGTTTATGCATAAGAATATTTGCAAATAACAATTTGCGCCGGTTGAATGTTTTAAGTTGGGTATTCAATACATCGTCATCAACTACAAAGTCGACTAAATCTGCGGCATATTCTGCATCGAAACGTGTGAGATAGGGCTTATATGCTTGCCTTACAGCTTTAAATGTTTCGCCTACTGTAAGATCTTCCGGAACAACTGGAGTTTGAAATGTTCGACCAATTCCTATTCGTGCACGCTGATGAAAATTCATGCTAGTAATGTTTTTTTCTTTATAAAAAACATTTCCAGTTTTAGGCGTGTACCTACCTGATAGAATTTCAAGCAAGCTAGTTTTACCAGCACCATTTGGCCCAATGATGCCCAAAACTTCTCCAGGTTTTATTTCTAAATTAATGTCTCTTAGTATTTCCCTTCCACCCAGATCGAGCGATAAGTTTTCGCACGAAAATAATGGGGCGAAAGAGTTATCATCCATGATTATCGCCCCGTTATTATGTTACGTTATCCCCACCATGGTGCGGGTTGCATCTTAGTCTCAGCAATTGCATCCGGCCAAATGATCTTATGTTGTACATCTTGTACTTGCACATAGAGCTGACTCATACCGGTTTCGTGTGAATCCGATTGGTTGCCGAATCCATTGTCTGGGTAATGAAGTGCTTCTTGATATTCATTATTCATGTCCATCATTCCACACACACCCCTATCTGGATTCACTCTTATCCAATCACAATTTTTCTTAAAGTCTTCTGGTGTAGTGTCTAATGCTTTAGTGGCATTCCATGCTTTTTCGAGATACTTAACGATGTCATAACCATTACCCGTATAAACAAGACCCATGGTATTTCTTTCATAATCACCAAATTCAGGGAAGCGCTTCAAATACTTCTTCCTGAAATCTTGTCCTGTTTTATCACCATAAACCCCTAACACGGTGCTCCAACAAAATCCTTCGGTTGCACGACCACCCAGCTCTAAAAACTCGGGTTGTGATGGACCATACTGAAGATAGACAAGTGAATCTTTAACAGGATCAGAAATAAACTGTTTACAAAATGCTGCGTATTCAGA
>JABDMD010000073.1 GCA_013001685.1 Gammaproteobacteria bacterium
TGGTGTTGAGATTAATTAAAATAATCAATTTACGACTAATTTCCGCAAAAGACTTCCTTATTGAATTTTAACGGCAATTTATGAAAAATTCTGGATTAGTTTGGGCGATAGTCTCAATTCTCGTTGCGTGTTCTACAGCTAAAGACCCCCTTCCTTTACTATGGGAACAACAATTAATTAGCAACATATCAATAGCTGATATTGTTGGCGAGTATGAAAATAGAGGAGAATTAACGAATGCTTGTAGATATAAACATCCAAAATTGCAGTTTGTTATACGTCTTGCACAAATATTACAATTTGATAAATATAAAGATGCGAGCGATTTAGTAGACCCAACTACAGTAAAAATTTCTCTATCAGATAAAGACCAATTGAAAGTTCAGAGCTTTGATCAAGATGATTTAGTAATTGAATCTATTGTTAATGTTGTTAGACCAAATTCGAATGATGGGGGTTGGATTAGATTGAAAAAAATTGTCGATCTGGATGATGATCGAGAATTTACATATTTAGACCTCATTGGCAATACTCATAGCGTAGAATCAATAAAAGTTTCGCTTAATAAAACAAAAAATAACGAATTGCTTGTGAAACTGAATCTATATCATGCGGAAAATACGCTTTTTATTCCATTGGTTAGCGAATCTGCAGAATGCTATGGCCTATTTAGTCCGATATTCTAGGATTCTTGATTAATAACAATGGCACTAGTGATTTTGGTTTTCAGATTAATAAGTTAACTAAATAAAAACGAGGTGATAAATATGAGAATGATTTTCACATTAATAACAAATATGTTGATACTAATATTTTCTATTTCAGTTGCAGATGTTGGCGGGGGTGGTAGAAGTTTTGAGGATGGTTTATTTTGGAGTGCAGACTTAGATCGAAATGAACGTTTAGATCGAGACGAAGCTAAGGCCGTTTATAACTTAGCAGAAGATGAAATATTCACTCGCTATGATGAAAACGGGAATGGTTCTATAAATCGTGCCGAGTTTATGGAGTTTATTCAACAATCCCCGTGGACAGAAAAATTTGTTCATCCTAAAGATAAGTGAGTAACTATAAAATATTTGCCTAGAACTGATGTTGCTAACTTCAAGTATGAAACTTATTTCACTCCATTAAAACTGCATGATCTATATCATTTTAATCATAGCTTGAATGTCTGCTATTGGTCTTAAGAAGGTGCTAGGTTGGAATTTTTAATTTAATATAGTTTAACACCTACTAACGACCCATAGCGGATATATTAAAGGTTACAAACTCACTTAGACATATACTTTTCTCGGAGTTTCGATTCCTTTTTCTTTCAAGATTTCTATTGCTTTAGCTGTATCGCCGCGACTTTCAATAAGCGCGTCTCTGCAATCAATCGTGCCTGCACGGGTTTCTTTTCTGACAACTTTGATCATTTCCGCTGTAAGATCTTTAAGTCCAAATTCCTCTCCAACGCCCATTATACTAACCTCCTTATAATTGCGAATTAGAAGCATGTCTCTAAAAGAGTGAGAAAACTAGGTTAATAAAAAGATAGAAAAAGATCCTGATCTAGATCAGTTAAATGTAATTTTCAATCTAATACATAAGGTGGTCTTTTGGTAGGTAGAACACCATTAATAAGCTTAGCTTTATTGTGCAATTTAATTTTTAAGTGCTGTATGTCCGCTATAGGCCGAAAGTAGACAAAACAAGGGATGCAATGTGTTGGAATCAATAAATTATAAGTTCAAAATGACCGCTTACTACCCAAAGCGGACTATCAGATATAAATAAAACTAAATAAAACTCCATACTCAAAACTCAGCTTTAGGAAAAAGGAAGTTTATAGCTTTCAATTTGAACAATTCAGTAAATATGTAAGCTTAGTAAAAGATGAAATGATTAAAAAAAGATTAGATCATCAAATGTATATCTACATAGCGCCTTGAACTATACTTTCGTAATTTTTCAATAGGATTCTTGCTTGTTTATCTTTTTTGCCTAGCTGCAACACCTTAAATTTATGATAGAGCAACCCTGCAAAAATTAAATCAAGTTTATGTTTAGGCACATTAATTAAGAATGGGTCTTTTTCTGGCGGCGAGGTTTGGTATATGAGTTCATAGAATTCTATTAATCGCGCATAATGAAATCGTTCAGTCTGTTGCGCTAGTCTTTGTCGATGAGCTATAGGTGCCTGATATTCAATAATTGGATGGTCATCAACGTTAACTGGATATCGTTTAAATATATTTTGTGAAATAGAAAGATTACCAATGTAGTATTGCAGGTAGCGATCTATTGTTAAAGGATACGGTCCTTCAGCTAATTTATTTATATCGCTGTTTGTAAATGAATTGTCTTTAACCTGAGAAATTCTAGTTTCAATAGAATTTAGGTTAATAGCCGATAAGTTTGTATGGCCAATAAGCAGTGCGATAGGCTTAGTTGGGTGAAATTTACCACGCCATAATGTTACTTGAGGGAAAACTTGTAACATTGTGTTGGTAATTATCCCAAATTCTTCTTCAGACAACTGAAATAACGGTAACCATTGAGCATAAAGGCCATTTTCATTTAGACGATCCAATGCACTTAGATAATGCTCTTGAGAATAGAGGCTGCCTGTTCCAGCTTTATATGGCACAAATAGATCTGCGATAATTACGTCATATTTTTCATCTGTACCTAATAAATAATTTCGGCCATCTTCTGCAAATATAGATGCTCGTTTATCATCAAATAAATTGTTTAAGTACTCTGTAAAATATTTATTCGAGGCTTCAATGACTTCTGGAATAAGTTCTGTAACAACTACATTTTCAACTGGATGACGTAAAGCTGCGCCAGCTGTAATCCCAGTACCCATGCCAAGAAAATAAACAGATTTAGGATTATGATGCAGTAACAAAGGAAGATGTGCTTGTCGTTCTTCATGATTACGAGCATCTGTTCCGCCTAGGCTATAAAAGTTGTTTACTTTAATGCGTAGTGACTTTAAACGCCTGATAACTGCAACGGTTGCCGCACTGCCATCAAATACCTCAACTAGTTCTTCAGCAACATTATTAAACTTATGCAGTGTAACAAATGGGAGAGTGGAGAAATTTAAAAAAAAGATAATAAATAGTGAGAAAGCTTGTAGTGAGAGTAATTTAATATTTATTCGAATATTTTTTAATACAATAGCCATACTAACAATAAGATAAATCGCAGAAAAAAGTTTAATACTTGTCCATAAGCCATAAATTTCTAAGAATATAAAGCCTGCAAGGATCGACCCTATTACTGCGCCGATGGTATTTATTGAAGCAAGGTTACCGATAATTTGTCCTACAGTAAGTTGTTGTGATTCACATATTTTTATTAAGTATGGGAAAATTGTGCCTAGGAATATAGTAGGAATCATTACAACACTGGTAACTAGAGCAAATACACTTATTATGTATTGCGTCCAATTTTTTGTAGAGCCAAAGTATGAAAGATTATCTGTTGCAAATATAAAAATGTATGGTGTTACTGCCATTAATAAACATGAACATGTGATTAATACTAATATAATTGTTACATGTTGCTTAATCCGAGTGATCAGCACCCTTGCAACAATGCTACCAAGCGAAAGCGAAACTAAAAATACAATGAGAATTGTAGAGAAAGTGTACACAGAATTATGAAGTACTTGAGAAAACATTCTTGTCCAAAGCACTTCCATTCCTAAAGTAATAACACCAGAGATAAATGCAAGAATTAAAATGGTTGAGCTAGATAGTCCAATACTAGTTGTTGCTATTTTTATGTTCTCATTCTTACTCTCTATTTCTGATGTTGTTGATGAATAAAAATAACTGTATAGATAAGCAGACATAGCAACGACACATGTAATGATTACTGCTAGAAGGTATGAATATGTGTAACCTAGGTATTTTGGTAATAAGAACCCTGCTGCAAAGGCTCCAATCGAAGCGCCAATGATATTTATTGCATAAATTACGGAGATGGAACTCCCTAGGGTGTTTGTATGGCTGACGATATACTGGCTGATTGCTGGAAGTGTACCCCCCATAAAAAAGGCTGGAGGAAATAAGACTAATAGCGCAAGTGCGAATTTAACAATTATGAATCCCCAATGGCCAGAGCCAAGCATTTCAAATATTGATGGATAAATGTAGTGGTATAGGTTCGTTAATAGAAAATAGAGAAGGGCGCTAATCGCGACTAATAATTCAAGGAGCGCATATAGTCGAAGTGGATGTTGTTTAATGCTCAGTATCTTTCCTAAGACAAAACTTCCACAACCAATTCCTATAAAAAAAGCTGCAAGCGTGGCCGACGCTGCATGGGCAGTATTACCAAATAATAATCCGAGCTCTTTCATCCACAGAACTTCGTATATAAGGCCTGTTAAACCAGATGTAAAAAAGAGAATAGAGACGACTATGAAATCAATCCTTGATGAAACTTTGCGGGTGGTTGTCACTTTATTTATTATTTTTTTACAACTAATGGGTCGTTTGCGGATATTACTCTAACAAAGAGTTCGGG
>JABDMD010000091.1 GCA_013001685.1 Gammaproteobacteria bacterium
GTGGCTTCAGGCGGTGAACTTTCCAGACTTAGTCTTGCCATACAAATGGCGACCTCGAATAATTTAAAAATCCCTACACTTATATTTGATGAAGTAGACACTGGCGTGGGCGGAGCCACTGCAGAAATTGTTGGCAAACATCTACGTAAATTAGGCAATAGCGCACAAGTCTTTTGTGTGACTCACCTACCACAGGTTGCTGCACAATCTCACCATCACTATAAAGTGAATAAATTTGAAAAAGATGAATCCACCGCCACGAAAATTACACACTTAGCTGAGGGTGACCGCATTGAAGAACTTGCGCGCATGTTAGGTGGCGTAGAACTTACAAAAAATACTCAAGAGCATGCTAAAGAAATGCTTCGTCAAAGCAAATTATGAAATATTTAAAAATTTTAGTCTCAGTATTAATTTTAACATCATTGCTTGCATGTCAAAGCAAGTTACTTACCGTGCATAAAATTGATGTGCAACAAGGTAATGCATTAGACGCAGAAATGGTTGGTAAAGTCGAAATTGGTATGACCCAAGAACAAGTGCTATATATACTTGGTAGTCCATTAATTACTGATAGCTTCCACCCCGACAGGTGGGATTATATTTATTTATTCATACCTGGTTATGGTGAAAAAGAACGCAGACAGTTAACACTTATATTTGATCGCGGCGAAGTCATAGAAATAGACAGACACAATATTGTTGAAAGCGATCTTGCCGGCACTGCTACTGATGATACTGAAAAGAAAGATGAGCAAGATAAAAAAGCAGAGGAAGAGAAAGAAGAACTCAGCAAAAAAGAAAAGGAAGAGCTAAAAGAATTAGAAGAGCAAGCTGATGCCTTAGAAAACGTAGAAGATGCGTTGGACAGCAACACCCCCTAGATAATTAAATTAGTTAGTATCTAAAAAATTATTTACAATCACCTATACGATTACCTTCCCATTTTGTATTCATCGTTACTTCCTGGCCATTAAAGTTAGCATTCATATCCATACTTCCAACAATGGAAGTGCCAGTAGAATTAGCATGCCCGTTACCAGTCATAGCCACACCTTGGTTTTCACAGTATAGAGTCCATTGCATTGACTTAGCATCGGAACTTGAATCAGTAACCTCACAACCCGAATTTTCATCCATCATATTCTCGGGAGAATACTCAGATTCTTTAATGCAGTCTTGAGAAATATTTTCATGTGTGCCGCCTGGACTGGTGACTTGACTCTTAGTTTCCCACAAGCCTGGCTCTACTTTCATACCCTCTGCAGACACTGAACTTACAAAAATTAAGCATGAAAATGCTACCACGAGTGTTTTGTATAAGCTTTTTAACATAGTGTTGATCTAACTCCAGTTTATTATTATCTGACTAACGTCATGCCAACTAGTTCTAACAGCAACTAACTCTGCATTTCTGCCCGTTTGCGACGCGCATGCATGGGGTCAATAGTTAACGGTCTATAAATCTCAACTCTATCTTGGTCATGCAGAATTTGACTACTTTTTACGACTTTCCCATAGATACCAAGCGAATTTTTTGTAATATCAATTTCACTATACATACGCAAAATATCTGACTCAATAATAGCTTGTTCTACAGTACTATTAGCAGGCAATTCTACTGTTATTACTTCTTGATGGTGAGTCAATGCATACACCACTGTCACCGAAATAATTTTCCTGTTAGCCATAAAGCTGTTGAGCTCTTTCCGTAAACGCTGACACTAGTTTATTTGCCACCTGATTAAAAATTGGCCCCAATGTAACTGCGTATAAACGGTTTGAAAACGAGAACTGCAAATCAAGCTCAACCCTGCATGAATGCTCATCTAACTCTTTAAATATCCAAGTACCAACTAAACGTTTAAAAGGGCCTTTTAATAAATGCATGGTAATTTTTTTGTCTGCATCTAATTCATTACAAGTGGTTACAGAAGCATTAATACCATGTTTAGCAAATTTCATCGTAGCTTGTTTTTCATTTTCGCTATCACTATGAACTTCGCACTTCACACACCAAGGAATAAATTCAGGATATGAATCTACATCATTTACTAGATTAAACATTTGTGCCGCAGAATATGGCAACAACGCACTACGCTGAACATGAGTCATAAAAATTACTATGTAATATTAAGTTTCTCAAGAACACCCAACACGTGTAGAAATATAAGAACCACGCCAATAGGTGTGAGATACCTTGCTAAGAAGCGCCATAACTTATATGCAACCTCATATTTGATTTTTAATTCATCTCGTCGCGATTTTTCTGACATTAGCCATGCTGCAAAAATACAAATTAATATACCACCCAAAGGCAACATAATATTTGAAGTCAAGTAATCCAATAAATCGAAAAAAGATTTTCCCTCAAGGATAGTACCATCGAAAACATCAATTTTTTTCCAACTATTAAACGAATATACGGTTCCCAAACCAACTGTCCAAGCTACTAATCCGCAAATAATTGAAGAAATAAAACGAGAAATTGAAAATTTCTCAACGAGCCAAGCTACAGCAGGTTCTATTAGCGATATCGCAGAAGTCCATGCTGCAAATACGAGTAAAATAAAAAATAATGTTCCAAAGATTAAGCCACCCGTCATTTGACCAAACGCCAATGGCAAAGTATTAAAAATTAAACCTGGCCCTTGACCTGCTTCTAAACCATTAGCAAGGACAATCGGAAAAATTGCCAAGCCTGCCAAAATAGCTATCAAGGTATCTGCAATGGCAACCTGAAAACTTGTTGTGGCAATTGATGCATCATCTGGCAAATAGGAGCCGTACATCATGATTGCTCCCATACCTAGACTCAAACTAAAAAACGCTTGTCCCATGGCCTTGAGTACAACTTCTGGGCTAAGTTTGGAAAAATCTGGAGCAAACAAAAACTTTAAACTTTCCAAGAAATCACCGTGTAACATGGCATAGCCAATCATAATTATTATTAAAATAAATAAAGCCGGCATTAAAATACGTACAGCAGTTTCTAAACCTTTATTCACCCCTCTTATTACCACAACCATAGTGAGAAGAATAAACACGCTATGCCAAAATAATAAACGCCGTGGATTTGAAATTAAATTATCAAACACTTCACCCGCTTGCTCACCACTGACGCCTGAAAAAGTACCTGTTGCAGTTTCAAGCACGTATGCTAACGCCCAACCAGCAATCACACTATAGTAAGAAAGTATTAAAAAACCTGCCAGCACTCCCATTAAACCTAATAAGCGCCAAACTCTGCTGCGCTTTTCTTCTGCTGCAAGAGTGGTCATGGTATTAACTGGGCTACTTCTGCCGCGACGCCCCAGCAACACTTCAGACATCATTACAGGTAAGCCGAATAAAGCGATACATATCAAATACAGAAGTACAAACGCACCACCACCGTTTTCCCCTGCCATATAAGGAAACTTCCAAATATTTCCCAATCCAACTGCGGAACCCGCCGCCGCTAATACAAACGCAAAGCGTGAAGACCAGTATCCGTGTATTGAGGTTCTTACAGTTGCCATAACTTTCTTATTCTATTTATCTACTTGTTAGCAAGATATCGATGCGAGTGTTTCAATTTTATAAATTTGCCATCGAATGCTCATGATAAATACACCATAATAGCCGCATGGCAAAGCCTAAGCATAAATCAGATAACGCTATCGCAGTTAATAAAAAAGCCCGACATGATTATTTCATTGAGGAAAAGATTGAGGCTGGGCTTGTACTAGAAGGTTGGGAAGTCAAAAGTTTACGATCAAAAAGTAT
The DNA here is from genome assembly GCA_013001685.1 of Gammaproteobacteria bacterium. Classification (GTDB taxonomy): domain Bacteria; phylum Pseudomonadota; class Gammaproteobacteria; order UBA4575; family UBA4575; genus JABDMD01. The sequence continues at coordinate 3,769 of JABDMD010000091.1, forward strand.
ACAATTAAAAGAAAGCTATGTACTTGTAAAAAATATGGAAGCTTGGTTACTTGGTGCACATATCAGCCCGTTACCGTCAGTTTCAACACATAAAGTAGCTGACCCTACTCGTACCCGCAAGCTGCTACTGCATAGAAAAGAACTAGCAAGATTAATTGGCGCAGTGGACCGCAAAGGTTACACCCTAGTGCCATTATCGATGTATTGGAAAAATGGCATAGCCAAACTAGAAATTGGACTTGCCAAGGGAAAACAGAAACAAGACAAGCGCGCCAGCATCAAGGAAAGAGACTGGCAGCGCGATAAACAGCGAGTTTTAAAACAAACCAGATAGTATAACTATCGTGCAAATGTGACCTTAATTTGTATTCTTTTAATACTCGTTAAGTATTACTAATTGATAAATTTACTAGTAAGTTTTTACACCACAGTTAAAAATACCAGACTTAGATTCTTTCTGTGTTGCTTCCACACATTCGGCATAAGAACCGAATTCACCAACAATGGTTGAAGTCTTTGAGTTAGAACTTACATACACCTCTCCTACCCATTTGCCACCTGCAGAACCACCATTATCGCCACAAGCTATAAGCGATAGCGTTACGGCAAATAAAATACATACAAAAAGCTTATGTAACATAAAAGTTCTCCACATTGTTAATCCTTGGGTTTGTACTGATTAGTGCATTAGTAAGATTGGGCAAAATGTAACTAAATTCAAGCTGATCGGCAACCGTAATCATCACTTTCGTATTGATTTTATTCAGGCTTGTCTTTTACCCAGACACAACCTGTCTCGCTTTCCTGCTTTATTTTATTCAAAAAAGCATCATGTGCTTGTAACTCTTCATCACTAGCATAGATTATTTTCAAAGCTTCGCGCTCAGAATTCATTCCGGCATTTGCACTATTACGCTTTGCCGCAGCTCCTGAATTAGCCGCCAAACTAAGTGTTGTTTGCCCGCCTGTTAATGCCAAATAAACATCGGCAAGTATTTGTGCATCCAGCAGTGCTCCGTGCAACTCACGATGAGAATTATCAATCTCATAACGCTTGCATAACGCATCTAAATTATTTTTTTGCCCGGGGTGCATTTTTCGAGCCATGCTTAGCGAATCAATTACTTTGCAACAATCATTGATATCCGTGATGTCATGCCCAGCCAACTTAAGCTCAGCATTGATGAAGCTCACGTCAAAACTCGCGTTGTGAATAATTAACTCAGCATCAGCAACAAATTCTATAAAGTCATCAGCAACACTTGAAAATTTGGGCTTATCAGCAAGAAATTCTAGCGATATTCCATGCACTTCTTGCGCACCTGCATCAATTACACGCTCTGGATTGAGAAACTGATGATACTGTTGATCAGTTGTTCGACGATGCAAAACTTCTACACAGCCAATTTCTATTATCCGATGCCCTTGCGAAACTTCTAATCCGGTGGTTTCTGTATCGAGTACAACTTGTCGCATTTTAAAAAATTAGTTAGCTTTAAGAAAAACTACAATAGCAGATTATCGATTGCTTCATTCGCTAATTGATCGACTTGTTCGTTTTCGTCATGACCGCTATGGCCTTTCACCCATTCCCATGTAACCTCATGAGATTCAACTAATTTGTCTAATTGTTTCCATAAGTCTTCATTCTTAACAGGTTTTTTTGCAGCAGTTTTCCAGCCGTTACGCTTCCAATTCGCAAGCCATTGCTGAATACCATCCATTACATAACGAGAATCAGTAGTAACGTGAACTATACAAGGTTTAGTTAGCCTTTCAAAAGCAGAGATGACCGCCTGCAATTCCATACGGTTATTAGTTGTCTCTTCTACCGCTCCATTTAACTGTGTTTCCTTTCCAGCATAACGAAGAATTGCTCCCCACCCACCTGGCCCAGGGTTACCTCTGCAAGCTCCATCAGTAAAAATTTCAACCCGGTTTTCGGACATGTTTATTTCTTGTATATTTACTTTGGCGTGCGGTTGGCTCTGTGACATTAACAGGAATCATGCGTCTGCGCGGTCTCCAAGGCTGTGGCGTTGGCGTAAGCGTAAGCTCGCGTTTCTTGGCTACAAGAATTTGCAGCGCACCTAATCGACCCAATCCCACTTTCTCGGCTTTACTTAAAAACTGCATTCGCTGTTGAAAGTGCATATTCTGTATCGGCGGTTGCAACCCTAAGTGCTCGACGATTAATACCTTAAACCCTAAGAGCGATAACCAATCTTTCAGTCTTCTTTGTGTATAAAAATGTGCCGCCCAAGGTGCGCGCTGACTACGGATAAAAAGCAGTTTGCTCAAGCCCATCATGCTGAACGGATTAAAACCGATCATCACCAAATGACCTTCTGAAATTAGTACACGATGGATCTCACGCAGAACCTGGTGTGGTTTAGGTGAAATATCTAATGTGTGAGGTAAGACAATTAAATCTAGGGTATTTTGTGGAAATGGCAAAGCTAATGGATTTGCAGCAACATTACCTTTTTCAGTATTAAAGGTCATGTATATTTTTTGCCCAATTTTACTGCTAGAAATTAAATCTATCTCATTCGCCAAACCACCAATTTGTAGTGCGTGATAACCAAACAGACTCGGTAGTAGTTTGTCTAATTTAGCTAACAACCCTTTGTATAAAATTTGTCCTGCAGGAGTTGCATACCAATCCTGTAACTGTTGTGTGTATTTAACAGAATTAAAAAGCACAGATTCTTTCATGTATTAATTCTACCTTAAAACAGTCGCTTGTAATGCAAACTTTTCATAATAGTTCAAGATCACATTAATCTTTGTAAATATCCTTTTAAATTTAGTTGTTGATCTATTTATATCGTATCTTTATGCTTCGCGGCCATGGAGGAATGGGTGTTAAACAAGAACGTTTTAATGGTATTTTCCTTGGCTTTTTTTGCCATTGGCTGTACACACACTCCAACAAATGCTGACCTCGACAATTCTGCACATACAGATGCAATAGCGCAAAAAGCGGATTTTGTCAGCCCGCTACTTAGTGATTCTTTTGACAAAGATTATTCAGCTATTTCTAACAGCAATCAGCTTATATGGCATCACATTGAAAACAAACTTGAATTAACTAAGTTGTACGATCATCCGCGAGTAGTTCTACAAAAACATAAATTTTTAAATGATAGTGACTACTTAGATATAGTTACAAAACGTTCTGAACCTTTCATTCACTTTATATTAAGCGAAATTGAAAACCGTCAAATGCCTGCTGAATTGGCTATTTTGCCTATTATAGAAAGTGGCTATCACCCAAGGGCTCGTTCACGCGCAAAAGCAGAAGGCCTCTGGCAAATTATGCCCTATACAGCCAAAGACTTGGGTCTAAAACGCTCTGTTGGCTATGATGGTCGTCATGATGTTTATGCATCAACCTCTGCAGCACTCGATTATCTTGCACAGATGTATAAAAAATTTGATGGTGATTGGTTGCTTGCACTCGCGGCATACAACGCTGGCCCACAACGCGTGAAACGCGCATTAAAAAATGCCAGTGCCCGCGATGAAAATGTTTACTGGGGTTTACGCTTACCACGGGAAACACGCGAATACGTTCCAAAGATTTTAGCTTTATGCGCAATTATCAAAGACAAAGAATTTAGCAGCACATTACTACATCCAATTGAAGATGCTCCTTACCTGGCTATTATTGAACTTAGCAAGCGCATTTCACCTGCGAAATTAATTCAAACCGCTGCAGTAAACGAAAGTGAAATAAAATTACTCAACCCAGCAATACGAAACCTTAGTACGCCGATTCCAGCTGGCTATCATTTAATGGTGCCAAAGCGAGATGCTGAATTCTTAGCCCTTGCAATTGATAATATGCAAGAAGCACCTCAACCAAGTTGGGCGAAACATAAAATTAATCGTGGTGAATCTCTAAGTAGTATTGCAAGACGCTATGGCACCACCATCCGCGCATTACGCGAAGCAAATAATATGCATAGCAACACAATTGTTGCCGGACGATCTTTAGTCATACCCTTAAAACAAACACACTCCACCGAAGTTGTACCAGCGAGCGCTAAAACAAAATCACCAGTGGTTGAAACTATCAGCACAATAGACGTGCCATATATTTATGTTGTAGCAATGGGCGATAGCTTTTGGAAAATCGCAAATCGCAACAACACTACAGTTCAAAGACTATTTGAAATTAATGGCCGTAGCGCTGACCAGCCACTTCAGCCGGGCGAAACCATCTTAGTCGATTAGGACTTCTCAGCCTCCCTCTTAAACATAACTTTACGATAGCTCCCGACAGCACCTCACATCTGTCAGAATGCAATATCCATCATATAATTCACTGATTTTAATGGCTTACGTCTCTAAAATGAGATGACTCGTCGCACTTCCAGCCAGTGCATATAGTCGTCTTTGCTGTGTCTGTAGTATGCTCCAAAGCCTTGAAATGCCTATACACTTGCTATGGAAATAACCATTAAACACACTTACCTGAAGACAATATTGGGAGAACCCAATCGTGGTCTCTAAGAGCCTACAAGCACAGTTCATATTGGCCAGAATTGTCATCGTAATTAACTTCGATAAGACAATGAGATTCAAATGGATGTGTGCATAAGTCTAGCGTCAGACTTGATTAAGCATCATGCTACATATGCTTATAGAAAATAAAATAAATACTAAATGGTTTGCGTTAAGCCTACTTGCATCAGCGTTAACAGCCGTATTGCTTTGGGTTACACAGCCACCGATATTAGTAACCCAAGTTACCGTAATCACTTTAATTTCATTGATCTCACTTAGCTGGGCGTTTACGGCTCCATCCACTAGTAACATTGTAGATGAATCTCAAACAGATGCGGCAAACCGATTTGAATCGCGCAACAATCAACGTAGTGTAGGACTTAAACTACAAGGATTAGGACAATTAAACCTAGCGTTTGAAAAATTTAAACAATGCGCAAAAAACCACGACACAGCAAATTTAGTTTATAACTTAGCAATTGATTTTCAGATCAAAGGTGAACCTGAGAATGCTAGAAATGCATTTGAATATATTTCTACATTTGAACCCAACTTTAAAGATGTACGCGCACGCATTGCAGCTTTTACTGGCGAAATAATCTCTGAAAGCGATAACTTTGAGAAAGAAACACAAGAAGCACCTGAACAAGCAGCTATAACTCAACACTCAACGATTATAGAAAAAGCCGTTGCGTCCGGTAAAACCATAATCTTAGCTCCTGGAGCAGAACCTGAAGAAGAGACCGTTCTTGCTGAAGAATTAAGCGAATATCCAACACTTTATGGTAGCCGCTATAAAATCAAAAGCGTATTAGGTCAGGGTACTACTGGTGCTGTGTTTAAAGGCAATGACATTGTCACCGATGAAATTATCGCCATTAAGGTACTCAACTTATCTTCTGAGCTTGAAGCCAATCAATTGGAAGAATATAAATTTCGCTTTCACAGAGAAATCGAAACAGCTGGCAACTTAAACCACCCCAATATAGTAAAGATACTTGATAGTGGCGAAACTGACGGTTTTGCGTACATTGCCATGGAATATGTTGATGGCACAAATCTTCGAAGCTATGCTCGTGCAGACCGCCTATTACATCCCAAAACTGTACTAAAAATCATTGCCCAGTGCGCAGATGCTCTTGCCTATTCCCACAAGCAAGGTCTTATCCATCGAGACATAAAACCTGCAAATATCATCTATAACCAAGCCGATGATTACGTTAAGCTTACAGACTTTGGTATTGCGAGAATTCCAGATTCAACAAGAACGCGCGCTGGATCCATTTTAGGCACACCTTTATATATGTCCCCAGAACAACTTGCAGGTGAAAGACTAGATGCTCGTTCAGATCTATATTCATTAGGAGTAACGCTATACCATCTGTTAACCGGTTCACCGCCATTTCGACCAAAAACAATGGCAGAGTTAATGCGCTCGATTGCACAAGAACAACATAAAGATATTTCTGAAATAAATCCTGACACACCCTCATGCATTGCTTGGACTGTAAACAAAGCGCTCGAAAAAGCTCCAGACAAACGCTTTCAGTCTGCAGCAAGCATGGCCAATAAATTACGCGAATGCGAAATGATGCTGGACAGTTAACTTAATTATGAATCTCAAAGGCATTCTAGATATTGCTGGCCGTTCAAATGTCGGACTAGTTCGCTCGAATAATGAAGACAAAATTGGCGAAGACCAAGAAATAGGTCTAGTTGTACTTGCCGATGGCATGGGTGGCTATAAAAGTGGCGAAGTCGCAAGTGAAATTGCGGTAAACACTATTCTCGAAGAACTACGTGCAGCAATACCTGATCTTCCGCCAGGCGAAATAGACGATCAAACAGGTTACACAAGAGAAAGTTTAGCGGCTAGAAATTCGGTAGTAAAAGCTAACGAAGCTATATTTTCTATGAGTAGCAACGAAGCACAGTATCGTGGCATGGGAACCACTTTAGTAATGGGAATTTTTTATGATAACCAAATTACTATTGCACATGTTGGCGATTCTAGAATGTACCGCTTTCGCGATGGAAAATTACAGCAAATCACTGTAGATCACACATTATTACAAGAGCTCGTTGATCGTGGCTTCTACACACAAGAAGAAGCAAACACATCGTTAAATAAAAACTTAGTGACCCGTGCTCTAGGTATTGAAGGTAGTATTGCAGTAGACATTAAAGAAGATATGGCTATGCCTGGCGACATATATCTGCTCTGCTCCGATGGTCTGACAGATATGGTCGATGATCAGGAAATTCATGCAACGGTAACCGCCTTTAGAGACAATCTTGATCAGCTAGCTGACAAACTTGTTGCTATAGCAAATGATAATGGTGGCCGTGACAATATCTCGGTTTTACTAGCACAGCCAAATAAAGAATTCCCTAGCAAGAAAGATTGGAAGTCTAAATTCGGTAAATTATTGTCGAAATAGAATATGAGTACACCAAAACTAATTATAAGTCTGGAAGATAAAGTAGTAGATGAGATTCCTATTGAAAAGGAAATTATTACTATTGGTCGACGCACTGATAATGACTTATGTTTAGATAACCTAGCCATCAGTGGTTACCATTCGCAAATCAGCTCTGTATTAGACGATTGCTTTCTTGAAGATCTAGATAGCACTAATGGCACCTTTGTGAATTCTAAAATCGTTAAGAAACATGCGCTTAAAGATGGCGATATCATTGATATCGGCAACCATCGTATTAAATATGTAAACCACTTGGCATCTAGTTCAGCTAACAGTGAATTTGAAAAAACACTGATAATGACTGCAACTTCAGAAAGAAAAAATGCACTTAAAGATGAACAAGATGTGCAATCTTTGGAAGATCAGATCAATTCACTTGAAGAAGAGATGTGCGAAAGTACTGACAATGATTTACTAGATTCATCATCACAAAAAGATGAAGAAACTAATAGCGAAATTAGTAACTCAAGCGATGCTGAAGACAAAGAAAGTAAATTCGTGCAAGTCATAGCATCACAACCAACTACAACATCTCCATATAGTGATACTGATGACATTCAAATAAATTCACAACCGCCCGCTTCAAGTATTGGACGCATTCAAATACTGAATGGGAAAAACAGTGGCAAAGAAATCGCGCTAGATAAATCTTTAACTACTGTAGGAAAACCAGATGTTGCGGTAGTAGGAATTACAAAAAGAAATACTGGTTATTTCATCATGCACATAGATGGCAATCCAGAAACCCCATCAAAACTTAATGGCGAAGTGATTGCTGCCAAAGCAGAACCTATTGAAGACCATGACATTATTGATGTTGCAGGTATCAAACTTGAGTTTTTTGTCGAGTAACTATTCTATCTAGACTTCGTAAATTAATTCTTCTATTTCTGAATAACTGCTTTCGGCCAATAGCAGACATTAACTATCTACCAAAATTTATACCATTGTCCTGAGCGTTTCCGTTTAAATCCAATTAATGGGATTTCCTCAGGATCAATATATGAAGATTCGTCATAGCCTTCAATTTGATAACCAAACATGTCCAGCAATGCTGCATCTCCTAAATCAAGCGGGTGAAATGCAAATGGATAAGATTGGTCTTCCTCCCCCGGTTCAAAAACTGGATGGTCACCGGACCAATATGGTCTTTCAAATTCTCGTCGTACACCTATGTCTTCGATAACACCGTTATCAGGTGCGAGGCTAAGTGATCTAATTAGCTTTCCATTTTCCCAAATGGCGTAGGCAAACCAATCAACAACACTATGCATTGCATGTAAATAAACCGTTTTGCCGTAGTTTATGTTAAGGAAACTTGCAGGTAATTTTGATGGGTAATCAATACCAAATTCTTTAGCAGCAACAATACTCAATTTAGGAAAACAGCCAATATATATGTCTTTCCCTCTTGGGCAACAGTTATATGCTAGATTGCCGTCATCTATCGTTTCAAACCGAGCTGCAGGAAATAGTTGCTGCGCAAATTCAGCAGAATTTTGTCGATCTAGCTTAGGTCTAGACTGTAATATTTCGGCCGCATTACCGTTTGAATATACGAGCATCCAACATTTTGCTCCCACATTCTCCCCCTATATTTATCATTTGATACGGTTGTAAATAAATGCCCCTTTGGGCCCATTAGCGAACATTAAGTAAGAATTGAATCAGTTGCATCGTTCCTGATGTATCTCATATTCGCACATCCATGTGCTCACGTTCAGGCGGCACTAACTTTGGTACTGCAGCTAATAATTTCTTTGTATATTCATGTTGTGGGTTGGTAAGTACCTGCTCTACTTCTCCTTCCTCTACAATCTTACCTTGATACATCACTGCTACACGATCTGCAAAATAAGCAACAACGGACATGTTATGAGTGATAAATAAATAACTAATTCCCAGACGCGCTTGTAAATCGTTCAATAAATCAAGAATTTGTGCCTGCACCGAAACATCTAAAGCACTGGTTGGTTCATCACAAATAATTATTTTTGGATTTACGGCTAATGCTCTGGCAATACAAATCCGCTGGCGCTGCCCACCCGAGAATTCATGTGGATACCTTAAGTGCGCATCTTTTGATAAGCTCACTTGTTCTAAAAGCTCTAATACACGTTCCTTGCGTGCCTCAGAATCCTTTAACACATTAAGGGCTTTCATACCCTCTTCTATTATATCTCCTACCAACATGCGCGGGTTCATTGAAGAATATGGATCTTGGAAAACGATTTGCAGATTAGTTCGCTGTTCAAGTAACTGCTGTTTATCAATTTGATGAATGGGCAAGCCTAAATAAGTGACTTCACCAGAGGTGGGCTGCACTAAACGCAAAATACCTTTTCCAACAGTAGTTTTGCCACTTCCCGACTCGCCTACCAATGCCACCGTTTTGCCGGGTGGAATTTCAAGTGAAACGCCATCAACCGCTTTTACATAACCAACCGTACGTTTAAATATTCCTTTTTTGATTGGGAAATGAACTTTTAAATCAGCAACACGTAACGTATCTTTTTCTGTGACATGTTGATCTATAATCTTTTCAATTTCATTCGTTGCAAGTAAAGGCTTGCCGCGTTTTTCCATTGCAGGCAAAGCTGAAAATAAATCCCAACTATAATCATGCTGCGGATTAGAGAAAAATATTTCGTTGCTGGATTGCTCAACAATCTTGCCTTGTTTCATTACTGCAACATGGTCGGAGACTTGCTTCACTACACCTAGATCATGGGTAATGAACAAAATTGCCATTTTAAACTTCTGCTGAAGCTCATTAATTAAATCTAACACTGTAGCCTGAATCGTCACATCTAAAGCAGTGGTGGGTTCATCAGCGATTAATAATTTAGGTTCACATGCTAACGCTATCGCTATCATCACGCGTTGCTTCATGCCTCCAGAAAGCTCATGCGCAAAAGTATCAATTGTATGCGCAGGATCCTTAATGTTTACTGCATCTAATAGATCTAATGCACGCTGCCTTGCTTGTGCCTTACTCATACCTTTATGACGTATCAATACTTCTGAAATTTGTTTACCAACTTTGACAACTGGATTAAGTGATGTCATCGGCTCTTGAAAAATCATTGAAATTCCACTGCCACGGATATCACGCATCTCTCGTTCTGGAAGTGATAGTAAGTCTTGCTTTCCAAAGTGCACTGAGCCGGATGTAATTCGAGCTGCTTCGGGGAGCAAACGAATTACTGAAAGCGCAGTAACCGATTTGCCACTTCCTGATTCACCTACCAAAGCAAACGTTTCACCTTCATTAACTTCAAAACTTACACCATCCACAGCTGTAACCTTGCGAGCTCCTGTCTCAAAAACCGTAGTTAAGTTTTCTACACGTAGTAGCGGGAAAGAGCTTATTTTTTTTTCGAATTCTGACACGAGTTATTGCTTAACAATTATTGTTTAGCTATTCGGGGATCCAGTGCATCACGCACCACATCAGCAAATAAATTAGCGAACAACACTAAAGTAAACATAAAAAATAAAGAAGCTGCTAAAGACCACCACACGACAGGTTCACGTGCCATTTCAAGTCGCGCACTATTAATCATATTGCCCCAACTATTCATTGTGGGATCAACCCCAATATTGATATAAGACAACACCGCTTCAGCAAGTACCAAGCCACTAAAATCGAGCACTATGGTTATCAAAACGATATGCATCATATTAGGAAGAATATGACGAAATATAGTTTGTGTAGAACCTACACCGAATGCAGATGCAGCTTGCACAAAATCCACTTCACGCAATTTAAGCGTTTCGGCACGTAACAATCTACACAATCCAGTCCAGCTAGTAAGACCTAAAATAAGACATAAAAATAATAAACGCAGATCCGCACGTTGAGTAAGGCTTGCAAATTCTTCTGCATGTTTACCCATATAAACATTCAGCATCAGTACCGCAGCAGCTATTAACAGTACTCCAGGAATTGAATTCAGTGTGGTGTATAAATACTGAATAACATCATCAATCCAGCCTCGAAAATAACCAGCCATAATTCCTAAAGTAATCGCAAATGGCAGCATTAACAAAGTTGTTAAAGTACCAATTACAACACCGGTACGAATACTCTTTAAAGCTTGATATAAAACATCCTCGCCAACTTTATCAGTACCTAATACATGATACTTAGTAGCCCACTCTGCTCCCACCAACAGCACTAACAATAAGATTGCCAAAGTAGTCGCAATCGTTCGCCATGGAATATCCGATTCACCATGCACTATATTTTTAACAACAGTTGAAAGTGAATTTTTAGTGCGTAGAGATAACATCAAACATAACAATGCCACCAATACCAACCACGCAATGAAGGCCTTAACAATTCCCGTGACAGCTAAACTTAGAATATCAGCACTTTTCTCATTTTCAGGATTATCTAAGTGCACCCCACCCCATTTTAATCGCGGATGCTCGCGCAGTTTTGATCCGTCTTCTAACTGCACTGTTTCTTTAGCAAATAAATATGCTGCAAAGGGAGCCGAATAGGTTTTTTCTGTACTGTTACGAATTTCAGCAACAATTTGATCAAATACGCTTTGTATTTCACCATTATATTGTTCTTCACCTTCAACTGATGAGTTTTCAATTTTAGGATGAAAGTGCATCGAATCAAGAATCGCTATACTGATGTATACCAATAAAACCATTATTGAAATCACACCTGCCTTGCTACGCACAACCTGCCTCCAAGGTGCTCGTAAATGCGGTTTACGCATGGCATATATAAAGAAAGCAATAATTACGAACACTAATGCAAAAATTAGCAAATCCGTAATTAAAAATACTGGCTTACCAAACATGTTAGTTAAGCCTCACTCTGGGATCTACAACAGTGTATGAAATATCGGTTAGTAGTAGACCGATGATGTATAAAACAGCACCGAGAAAAACCATCGACCGTACAATTGAAAAATCTTGTCGATTGATTGCATCAATAGTGTAACTACCTAAACCCGGAATACCAAAAAACGACTCGGTGATTAAGCTGCCCATAAACAACAAAGGAAGGATGACTACCACGCCAGTTAGAATAGGTATCATTGCATTACGTAACACATGTTTGAACAATACCATTTGTTCAGAAATACCTTTCGCACGCGCAGTGCGCACATAATCTTTATTAATTTCTTCTAAAAATATAGTGCGATACCAACGTGTACTCGAACCAATCCCACCTACAATACCAATCAGCACCGGCAACACTAAAAACTTTATGCCAAATATTCCATCCTCAAAACCAGAAATCGGCACTACACGCAAAATTTTACCCATGATGAATTGCCCACCGATAATGTAAAACAAACCGGAAATGGACATAAGCGCCACACAGATCACGACTGCCCAGTAATCTATATAGGTTCCACGGAAGAACGCGATCAGCAAGGCCAAGGAGATCGTCACCAGTAAGCCAATAAGTAGTTGTGGTACTGCAATCGCCAAACTTGGCCACATGCGCTGACTGATATCAAAACTGATATCTCTACCACTATCAGAGCGTCCAAAATCAAATACAAACAAGCGTACTGATTTAGTATAGAAAATGGTTTTAGTGAATTTTTCAGCACCCTGCTCTTCTGTGTTATAAAAAAGAGGGTGGTGGTAACCACGCTCGGTTTTCCAGTCTTCAATTTGCTCTTCAGTGACATGTTTTTGGCCTAGAAACATGCGAGCCATGTCATCAGGCGAATTGACTACGAAAAATAATAAAAACGTAAGAATATTTACGCCAATTAGAATCGGTATTGCATATAAAATGCGACGAACTATATAAGCAATCACTTCAAAGTACTCCGCTCACGCTTTCTAAATGCAATCACTGCGGGAATTAGCGATACTAACAAGAACAAGCCTAAAAATATCAAAGGCCAATAATTAGGTTTATTCCAAGCTTCTCGTTTAGCTTGTCTTGCTGCTCCATCGACACGTTTATATTTCAAAAGATTGTTTGCCATCAAGTTTGGTTTTACGTTTTGATACCAATCATGAAACAAAGAAAATGCTTTAGGATGAAAACCCCATAACCATGGTGCATCTTTTTGTACTATATATGTCATTTCTTTAATTGTGGCCAAGCGTTCTGGTCCATTTTTAATATTTTTCATTTTCTCAAACAAACGATCAAACTCAGGATTAGAGTAATTCGCAGCATTCTCACCATGATGCTCTACTTTTGCATTCGAACCATATAATAGAAAAAAGAAATTTTCCGGATCAGGATAATCTGCATTCCAGCCCCATTGAAATATTTGGCTAGTGCCATTACGCATTTTTTCTTGGAAGCGATTATAATCGGTTGCACGTATCACAAGCTGAATTCCAAGTTTTTGATATTGTTTGCGCATCCAATTCAACTGTGCTTTAGCATCCGGTCCTGCAGAAGGCGTATCAAAATTTAGCACCAAAGGCTTTTTGGTTTTTGGATCAATACCATTCGCATACCCTGCTTCTTTCATCAGTTGCTTTGCAACTGCAATATCTTTTCTTTTCGGTTCATTAAACTTCCAATCGTATACAAATGGATTAATTCCAGCTTCACCTTCTATATTGCCAAAAATTCCAGGAGGAATCGGGCTTTGCGCAGCAACTCCACGACCGTTAGCAAAAATAGAAATATATTCTTCGTAATCTACTGCGATAGAAATTGCGCGACGTAACAGTCTAGATTGCTCAGAATCGCCTCCGACAACTGGGTCAATCATATTGAAACCCATATAAAGTATTGAAGTGGTAACTGCAGTTTCTAATTGTATGCCTTTCTCCTTCATTAAATCGGTCAACTGAACATCACCACCCGAACCAAACTGAATGGCTTGATCAAAACTATCTGAAGACACACCTGAAGCATCATAATAACCTTGTAAAAATTTACTCCAATACGGAATAGTTTCTTTTTCTAAACTGTAAACCGCCTTATCTACTAGTGGTAATTTTCTACCAGCATCTTTAAGCAATCCGTTTGCTTTATCTTCAGGTTCACCTTCAGATGGATAACGTTCATCATGAAAGTTAGGATTCTTCTCCATCACCATACGCAAGTTTGGGTTGTTTTCCGTCAACATATATGGACCCGTACCGACCGGGTACCAATTAAGAGAAATATTGCGTTCTTCCATTCCTTCTTGCGCATAAAATTTTTCTGCTTCCCAAGGCATCGGCGCAAAAAACGGCATCGCCATCCAATATACAAGTTGCGGATACTTGCCTTTAATGCGAATGCGATATGTGTAACGATCAACAACACTTACACCAGCGAGTTTAATATCTCGTAAATCATGCCAACCTCCATTTGGGTTTGGATATTTTTCGCTTGCTTGTTTACGAAACTCATCAAACCCAACTATGTACTCACGCATTACACCTGCAATTGGTGAATGCAAATAAGGACTGGCAATTCTTTTTATTTGATACACATAATCTTCAGCAGTGAGTTCGCGCGTTCCGGTAGCCTCAAAATCGCTTAAGGTATGAATATCATCTAATTCATCTACTGTTAAATTTAAATATACTGATTCACCCTTTACATTTTTTGCAAATGCTGGATGCGGCTGAAACATAATGCGTTGATCAATTTTAATTGTATATTCTGAATACTTAATGCTATCCAAAGCATCTTCATCAACCAGCACTTCGTTCTCGCCAAAATAACGAACTTCCGGCAAGCGACTCGCAGTAAGTGGAACTAATGTGTAAGGACGCAGTAAATAATGATATTGCAACGGCGGCTCATAAATTTGCGCAATGAATTGATATTCATTTGAACTGTAAGAGCTAACAGGATCTAAACGCTTGGGTCGCTCACTAAACGAGGAATAAATTACATTCTTTGTATCGCCTTCACCCTTACCTTCACTTGGATAAGGATTGTTCCATGCACCATCACTGCAAGCGTTAAGCAGAAACGCTACAAAAATAATGATTAGAATTGCGGAACGACTGTTCACGTGATGAGTTTATGATAATCTAACAAAGAAAGATTATTCTTCCCTTAAACATAAATTGAATGGCAGTATTATAGACTGTTTAGCGATAAATGTAGTTCAGTCTTAACTAATCTACTAGTATAACTTTTAACCTCTACGCAAAATAAAAACGGAATAAATCATGGGATTTTTAGCAGGAAAACGCGCCTTAATCGTCGGTATCGCAAGTAACCGTTCCATAGCCTGGGGCATCGCCGAAGCGATGAAACGAGAAGGTGCAGAACTGGCCTTTACCTATCAAAACGAAAAACTTAAAGGCCGAGTTGAAAAATTTGCAGCTGAATGTGGCGCAGATATCATACTGCCTTGCGACTTAGGTGAAGATGAAGAGATAACCAACCTGTTCACCGAACTTGGCAAACAATGGGATAGCTTAGATATTCTAGTTCATTCAGCAGCTTTTGCCCCTAAAGAAGAACTAGCTGGTGATTTTGTAGACATGACCACCCGCGAAGGCTCAAAAATAGCTCACGACATCAGCAGCTACAGCCTCACCGCTCTCGCCAAGGCTGCCAGACCAATGATGAAAGGCACCAATGGCGCTATTGTCTCACTCACCTATATGGGCTCTGTTCGCGCTATGCCTAACTACAATGTCATGGGCCTCGCCAAAGCTAGTTTAGAAGCTAATATCCGTTATATGGCCTACGCTTTAGGCCCTGATGGTATTCGCGTCAACGGTATCTCCGCGGGCCCAATTCGGACCTTAGCAGCAGCTGGGATTGGTAATTTTAGAAAAATGCTCGACCACGTTGAAGAAAATGCCCCGCTACGCAAAAACGTTACCATTGAAGAAGTCGGCAACACGGCAGCATTTCTATGCTCCGATCTAGCCAGTGGAATAACAGGTGAAATTACCTACGTCGATGCTGGATTTAATATTGTCGGGATGTCTGGATACGGCCGTTAAGACAACGGAAGTGCAGAAATTGCAGGAGCAAATTTCTGCCAGTTAACCAAGCTTTGCAATTGATCATGTAGGAGTAGAATACTCAATCTCACTACAAGTAGACGCCACATGACTATATCTAGCCGAACAAAAGCTCCATGGCACCTTTGGGTAATCGGTATAATTGCTCTGTTGTGGAATGCAATGGGCGCAGTTGATTATTTCCTATCGCAAACTAAAAACGAAGCCTATATGAAGATGTTCACACCTGAGCAACTTGAATTTTTTTATAGTTTCCCCTCATGGTCAGTAGCTTTGTGGGCCATAGCAGTTTGGGGAGGACTACTTGGATGTATTCTCTTATTGCTAAGAAACAAATTAGCAGCAAGCGTGTTTTTAGTTTCTTTGATATGCATGGTGATCAACACTATTTATATCTATGCGTTTTCAAATGGTATGGAAGTAATGGGTGGTGCCTTTGAATTAGCCTTTAGCGCAGCCATCTTTTTAGTTGCAGTGTTTTTATATTTTTATTCTAAAAATATGCAAGCGCAAAACATAATTACCTAAACAAAAATAGAGAAATTATATAGACAGCAGTGATATAAGAGGTAAAAGTAATACTGATCCCTAGTTACTCTTCAAATCTGATCTTCTGGCGCACCCTCATCACATTTTTTACATTCAAGTTCATAGCCAAGCATGCTATCTCTACCCTTCGCGGTGAGCACCCATGGACGACTTACCATTGGAGGGTTATGTCTAACATGTTGAAAATGACCACAAACAAGTTCTGCAACCCAATAATTTTCATCGTCTTTATGATAGGTAACAATATTTTGCTTCATATACTAATAAATAAAGCCACCTTATTAATATTGCGAAATAATTAACTCGTGAGCCAACTCTCAGCTTCCGCCTCTTGATTAAGATCGAATGCTTTAATCTTAAGTCCGGGAATAAATGCACCCTCTATTTCACTGGCTTTCTTAACCCATTTTTTATCTGCTAACACGGCTGCGCGATCAAATTTCTTAATAAATCTGAATGCCTCAGGGAGGTGTGAAAGCTCTACACCAATGGCGCCTAATGTTGGAAGATCGAAGTCCCTAACGCGATAAAGCATTCGACCGTGCTCAATATCTTTAGCATTATTAAACAGCTCATCAAGTGCCGTTTTCATCTCATAACTATCGAGCTTTCCACCAAAATCAATATCTAGTCTATTGGGACCATTTTTTACTACTTCAAACATGTGTACTCCTTAGTGACTATGCACTGAATTATATTGAGTAAAATACAACTTCTAAACAGGAGTAATCGTTGATCTAAATCAATGCTTAATGATAAAAAAATAAATCAGTTTAACTTCCACATTAGATTCATATAATTTCTTTTAGTTCTGATCCAACCAAGCTGGCAAACCAGCTATTGAATCGATAATTGCGTCTGGATGAATTCCACTATCAATATCTGATGATCGGAATTTTCCAGTACGCACAAGGACACCTTTAATTCCTGCATGCTGTGCACCTTGAACGTCTCCTAGAATATCATCACCAATCATAACTGCCTGTGAAGGTTCACAATGTAATATTCGCAAAGCTGCATTAAAAAATTGTGCTGATGGCTTGCCTAGCACAACAGCCTCACAACTTGCAGCATATTCTAATGCCTTAACAAATGGCCCAACATCTAGCTGCAAACCTTTTGCTGTTTGCCAGTAACGAGTCATTCCTAAGGCTACTAATTTAGGTTTGGGTTCCTCCATGAGAAAAGTGAATGCACGATTCAACTCTGAAAATGTCCACTCTTCACCTATATCACCTAAAACAACAGCAACTACAGAAATTTTTCCTTGTTTTAATATGGGGATACTATTGAAATCTTCTCGAGTGCTGCTTGGAATAAATAATGCAGTTTCCCCTGTCACATTTTCTGAAAGCCATTCACATGCTGCAATTGGAGGAGTAAGAATTGATTGTTCGGATATATCAAAACCAAAACCACTTAACTTTTCAACAATTTTTCTTCGTGGACGTGAAGTGGTATTAGTAATAAATAAATGAGGAATAGATTGATTTTGAATCCATCTTATTGCTTCTAGTGCACCAGGTATAACCTTTGCGCCTTGGTAAAGCACACCATCAAGATCAATTAATAAAGCATGTTTCACAAATTAATACAGTGCTTTAACGCTCCACAAAAATTAGCTGCCGAATAAATAATATCCGCTTTGATTCATTAGCTGTCATTGATCTGTATCAATGCTTATTGATTTATATTTAAAGTAGATTAATATTTGAATATGGCAACCCATCACGCAAACCCTGGTGAAATCGTTGATCTGCAAACGTGGGCTGCGGATTTACCCAAAGAACACACCAAAGCTATCGTTAAAAATGACGAGATGGAATTAATTAGAATTGTTTTACCCGCAGGCAAAGGAATTCCTAATCACAATGCACCAGGCCCCTTAACCAT
Organism: Gammaproteobacteria bacterium; assembly: GCA_013001685.1. Lineage (GTDB taxonomy): Bacteria > Pseudomonadota > Gammaproteobacteria > UBA4575 > UBA4575 > JABDMD01. The sequence continues at coordinate 22,143 of JABDMD010000091.1, forward strand.
CCAATGCGTGTCAGGAAAAGTAGCCATTACTACAATGGGTACCACACAAGAACTCAATTACAATCAATTATTACACCTAATGTCTGCTGAACCTCACTCTTTAAAAGCGATAGAAGATTCTGTAGTTCTATTAACTATCATATTTAATAAATAAATAGCAATAGTAAATACGGCACTTACATAGATCGTAAGAGGATGTATATGTATTGATATATCAATTGAACCTTCTATTTCAAGGAGAACTAAGTTCAATCGAAACTCTCTATTGAGTCAGAATTTATAAAGTTAAATTGCAGTTTTTTTTGCTGTGAGTAAGCTTTAGCTCGAATGAAATAAATTAAAAATGAAATCGTGTGCTAAATATATAATTTGTATCATTTGGACCATTTAAATCTTGTGTAAGCCCGCCCTCTAACACCCAACGCGGTGTGACCACCCATTGCAGGCCGCCAGTGAGTTGTTGCACTACGGTATTTCCTTCCACCCCGCGCCCTGCAAACTCAACTACAGTATTCACTAAAGTAGACAAACCCCACTCCGGATATTCTTTAGGAAAAAGGCGGTATTGATACGATAAGTCATAACGCAACTCATTTTTTGCATCATCAATACCTTGTTGCCAAAGCGCATCTGCATCGAATTCATGTTTATCATTCACATAGGTATACACAAATCCCGCTGAGGCTTTAGGATCACGATCACTATCAGTGGGCGCAACACCACCCAACAGAATTCCTAAACGTGATGATTTAATTCCAGAATTAATATCTTGCCAAACCAAATTACGATACAACAAACCAATGTCGCCTAAGCGATCGTCTTTACCATCAGAAATTCGATATGGTGAGGCAAGAAAGAAAGCTTGTTTATTATCAAAGCCGTAGGCTAGATTAGCTGTGAGTTTGTCGTTATTGGTTTCAGGAACCTCATCCAGTACCAATCTTGTTACCAAACCACCTTTATTAACTGGCAATGCTACGAACGAGCGCAGACCCATTGCATAACTATTAGAACTGATTAAATAAATACTAGCAAGAACTAGCAGGGAGTAGATTCGCACGGATGTTCTGCTCTGCCATAATGTTGAGATTCTCCCGAACCAAAACCAGCATCCTTAATAATTTCTTTTAGTTCTTCTTCAGTAACCTTTGCACCCGACTTTAGATGAATGCGGGTTTTATTCTGCTTTAGACTAATCTCTGCCTTTTTGACATCATCATGTTTTTCTAAATTCTTTTTTAATCCATACACACAAAAGCTACAGGTCAGACCACTTAGATCAATATCAACAACCTGCTCATGCTTAGCCATGGAAGGAAATGAGAAAAATAATAGTGCAGTAAAGATAAGAATTTTCATATTTTTCAGCATAGTTAACTATCTAACCACATGCGAACCGGCAAAGCGATGTAAGCTGCGATAAAGCCGATAATCCATAACAATGTAGCACTTATAAATAGTCGTGCACTCCATTTTTTAATTCGTTTACAACTTTCGGCCAGTTTAGGATCTGCCGGACAAAGATTTCGCACGGCATACAACTGCCATGCTGAAATTAAAAGCAAACCACCAGAAAACAAAAAAGCCCAAATTTTATACTTAGCAAGACTATTGAGAAAAGGCAGCTCTACATTTAAAGCTACCAATACCGAACCTAACCCCACACTCACCAAGATAATTGGCAACGCACAACACACCAAGGTGCCTGACGAAGCCAACAAAGCAAACATACTAAAGAAAAGTGAATTCTTACCTGTTTCCATTAAGAGCAGAGGTCTATTACAAAATGCCGATATTAGCATTTAATGAAGAATCACTTTATTTTCATCAAAATCAAGCAGATAGAACTTCACCACACAATGAAATTTATATTAATGAAGTTGGCAATAATAAAAAAGCAGTATAAAAGTTTTTTTGAGCTGCAAAAAAATGCAGGAGTTAGTTGTGATTAATTTATTCAGTGCGTTACAAAGTAAAACGTATAGTGAATAAACAATAGCCTGTCCAAAAATTGAACATTAATAATGCTTTGAATTAAAATTCAATAATAGTTTTTATTGCAAACGACGATGAAAAGTGGAGAATAATTGTGTACTTCATGAGATAAAATATAATGAAAAAAATAAAAGAAGTTACAAAAACCGATCGACAATATTTACAGACACAAAAAGATATAAATGCTGCAGGAATTTAACTATTAGTACTAATAGCAATAATGACACTTTACTTTTTGCATGGATAACCTATATCAGTTAGCCACGCATCGAGTGTAATATATTTAGTAAATTTTATACCTATCAGTTTTTGGGCATTAACGTCTTCGCATTATTAATTCTGTGAATCAATGGTTCACACAATGGCATTAATTCGGTATCAATATATTGTTTTGATGGTTTATGTTTGTAAACGTATTTGTTTACAAGATCTACATACATCTGACAAATTGCAATTTCATTTTCATAATTTCTAACACTTCTTGAATACATCGCTGCTTTTTCAAAATGTTGTGGAGATGGAATATCTCCCTCTGATTCAGAACGTGCAATTTCTTCTCTACATGCAGTAACCGCTTGAAACAAATCCGATTCACTAACGTCAGTTACATCAATGGATTCTTCTTTAAAGTTTTTACTTCTCGCGAAGATACTGCTTAGAGTAAAGCTGCTTTTCCGAATTAACGAGTTAATAAGTGTGTCTAAAACATTCATTTATAAAGTGAAGAAAGTAACTGGCATATAGAACGATATTTTCCGCCAATTAAAAGAACGTGGATGATCAGAAACGACTAATGGTAGAAATTATGGTGTAATTGAATGCGGATTCATTAATTAATTGATGATTGATATTATTGAATATTCTACAAAGGTTAACACCCTGCTAAAAGTGTGCTTATTTCTGCTGATCGCCAGCAAAGATTTAATATTTTAGAATATATGAGCTGAGTTTAGGCAGCCTTAATTTTAGCCTGGCCTTGTAAAATCATGCTCACCGCTTGGTCCGCTGATAATACGGGACAAACGATATTATTAATTCTTTCCATGGTTGATATGTCATTCTCCGGATTCTGACATGAGCATGCATCACCAATCACAATCGGAATATAACCCTCATCCCTTGCTGCACGTGCATTGCCTTCAATACACCAGTCTAAATGTATACCACAAAGAACTATCGTCTTAATACCTGCCCTTTCTAACATTAATTTTAGAGGTGTTCCTACAAATGAGCTTTGGTGCGCATACTCAAAAAATTCTGTGTCTTCGGGACGTGAAATTTCTTTTAGCTCATCAACCAACTCTGCGTCCCATTTTTTAAATTCTGTAGATTTATTTTTTGCATCAAAAGCTTCACTCCAATAACCATATTGGGCTTTATCCAATTCTGTCATTGGATAGTCTTCACGAAACACATCGTAACCAATCCAAAAGAACTTCATATCTGCTTCACGGCAAGCATTCGCAACCTTAATTGTGTTCTCTAGAGTGCCACGCTCCCACTGTTTCTCTCCCCCTTGAACTCCCTCAGGCCTATACAGACTATTACACTGACTAATAGAAACAAATGCAGCCGGCTGAGCTAAAATATTAATAATGTCCAAGTTTTTCCACTGCTCTGGTAATTCAGGAACGATTGAAGACATAGCTGTTTTCCTATATTTAATTCTAACGATGTCAAAATTTTAGCGGAAGTCTACTGCATAAAGTAATAAATAAAACAGCTTTTGCGGATTAACTAGTTCTATTAAGAAATTGTTACTTACTAAATATGTAGCGTGACAAAGAGATGCTAGCGATCAATCCAATTGCAGCAAATGAAGAAAGAAACATAAAAAAGTGTTGATGTCCTAGTAAGCCAGGCGAATTATCCATCAATAAACCTGCAATAAATAAGACAAATACATCTGGAGTAAAGCCTATGACTGAAACTAGCCCAACTGCACTTCCTGTAATTGCGATGGGCATTTTCACTTCTTCATAAATCGCAAAATACAATCCACGCAAACCAAATATTGCAATACACGTTACCAATACATTGCCAATAAAAATCCATGAAATATTATGTATGGGAGTTGAAAAGGCAAAATACATGTCGGCAGCAAGCAGCATTAAAAAACAAATCGAAAGCATCTTTACTACATGAAATCGATCTGCAAGAAGCCCCGCAGCAATTGCAGCAAAAGGACGAATCCATGACCCCAAAGTAACTAGTTTTGCAGCTTCAATTTCACTATATCCATACACATCCACAGCAAATAATGTGTAGTTATCAAAACCTTTGTACCCAACATAAGCACATATAACAATTAAGGATTGAAGCCAAACGCTGGGATACGAAAAAACTTCCTTAATATTTATAGAAAAATTACTCCAACGTTTAACTATAATTAATTCATGTTTACGTTTTGAAAATGAACTAAATGCAAACCAGATATATATACCAATTAAAGCCGTTACAAGCGTATAACCATAAATGACGATACGAAAAACTTTTGTTTTCTCTACCAAAGTTGCGGTCTCATAACCCATAGGAAAAGAATATTGAAAAACGAGTACCGCAATTGTAGCCAACACAACTGCTAGTAAGCCCCGCCCTCCTTCAAGAATGCCAAAAGCCAATCCCTGCTCGTGGCTACCTCCCCATTCTCTCGTAGCGCGAATTAAAGCACCCCAAAAAAGAATGATAGTGGTAAAACCAAAAAACCCATACAACAAAACTAATTCAGGATAATTTGGCAAGGTCGCCATAAATAATCCACCCAATGCAGTCATCCATAAGGATAAGGCGATTAACTTATGAACTGGATAGCGATCTGCGATAAACCCACCTGGAAAATAGCAAAGCATCGCCACAATTCCATAAATACCTTGTGCAGCACCTAGCTCAGTAGCCGAAAGATTAAACATCTCGAGCATAATCGGCCTAAAGAAACGAGCAATGTGAAATGGCAGTGCAAAAATAGCTTCGCCTGCAAGGATGAGACCTAAAATTAAATAAATTCTATTTTGATTTAGCAATTAGAGATTCTTTAATAAAATTAAATAGTTCTAAAAAAGGGTCGGACTCCCTTTTTACGACCTATCTATTTACCCCATATTCAGAAGATGAACTACCATTTTCAGAACCATACCCCTGGCTTTTAAGCTCAGCAATCTGTTTACGCATTTCAGTCATTGCTTCTTCAAGGTTCATTGAGTTTTCAGAACCCCCTTGAGCATCCTTAATTTCTTGAAGCTTTTCTTGCCCTACCATTTCCGATATTCTCTCCATATCTTTAAGCGATTGCTCCATTTGTTTCAATGCTTGTTCCGCTGCTTTATCTCTAGCCTTATCAAGATCAATACTGTTTGCTTCTTGTAATTTTTTTTGCATTCTCCATAACTGCAGCTTTTTCAGCTTCATTTTGCACAGATGGTGTAGGTATAGAAACAGGTGCAGGTTCTGGCTTAGAAATTGACGCAGGTGCATTTACAGATTATTCAACGTCCTCAATAAAAACTTCAGGCGCAGTACCGGATTTATCTCATGCATTGGTGATGATTCCATATACACCTCCGATAGCCAAGACTATACCAAGCACCCAGTTTGGAATGAGAATAACTGGTGTGACGATATTAATAATATTTTTAGCATTTAATAAATAACACCATGCAGCAGTTAGTAATCCACCAATAATCATAACTACGCCAATACTTAATTTAAACGGTAATAGTGCAATGAAGGGCAGAAAACCTACAATTAAAACAAAGAAACTACCAACCAGTGGTATAGATGCGATCCCTCGTATAATTTTCCCTAAAATTTCCATATCTACTCTTTTATTAATATTATTTTGTTTTAATTTTACATGAGCATCCGCGCATAAAAAATAGACATACGCCAAATAATATCAATCCATTCAGGCTGTCAACCAACAACAGCATTTGAACTAAACTTAGACTGAAAGATTATGCTTCGAGCTTATGAGATGGAAAAATTTCAATTTTCCACGTCATATTTGTACGTCGACTAACCAACTTACAACTATGACTATCGATTTTTGTTATGCGGTAGCGTTTGAGAAGATGTTTAAAATAATCTTCGCTATATCCACGGAAACTTGATGATTTCATAAGACAACATCCTTGTTGTTGTAGAATAATAATATATCAATTTATAAAAATTACTATTGTGATTCACTCGGCGCTTCTCAAACCCATTCATCATGTTTGTATATAGATTCAGTAACTTACTCTAGAAAAAATAAAAGGGCCTGACCCCTTTAATTTACGGGAAACACGACTGCATGAATGCAGGAGCAGTTACCGAGGATGTCGAGAACGGTCTGACTCTATTAATTTGCAGTTTGACTCATTGATTTGCAATTGATCTAAAATATTATTGCGACGTTTTGCCGCGTTAAATTGCTAGCTTGCAACGGGTCGAATATTGCTTATTTCATCATCCTCAAGAAGTCTTGAAACGGCCATAAATCTTACCCCTAGGGGAATTTCCAATGAGAAGCTCGACCCTCTTCCCTCTGTAACATCTATGTTTATATGCATGTTTTGATAATATTCAAACTGATCAGATGCCATATAAAATTTACAACCATGAATTTCTCCTAAACACAGGTCTCTAGAACCTATTAAGAAATCACCTTTTGCAAAACACATCGGAGAAGATCCATCACAACATCCGCCACTTTGATGAAACATTAGCTCTCCATGCTTCTCACGCAACTGATCAATAATAGCTTTAGCCTTATCGGTAACAGATAGTCGCTCTACAACCATATAAGCCCTCCAGTCAAAGCTACGTGCAGTTCATTATAAACTGCTCGTAACTCAACAAATATTTAGAAAAATCCTAATGGATTTTTGTCATAAGACATCAGCACATTCTTGGTATGTCGATAATGATTAAGCATCATTTTATGATTTTCTCGTCCAAAACCAGATTTTTTATACCCACCAAATGAAGCATGAGCAGGATATGCATGGAAACAATTGCACCAAACGCGACCAGCTCCAATGCCACGTGAAAATGTTTGCATTTGATGTATATCGCGCGTCCAAACACCCGCACCTAGTCCGTACAAAGTATCATTGGCAATTTCCATTGCTTCGGCTTCATCCTTGAATGTGGTTACACTCACGACAGGACCGAATATTTCCTCTTGGAAAATACGCATCTTATTGTTGCCCTTGAAAACTGTTGGCTTAATGTAAAAGCCATCTGGGTATGTCTCATTCTTATAAGCTTCACCTCCAATCAAGACCTGTGCACCTTCTTGTTTACCAACATCAATATAATTCAGTATTTTTTCATATTGATCATTAGACGCTTGCGCGCCCATCATAGTGCTTGCATCTAGTGTGTCACCCATCTTGATCGCCTCAACTCGTTTTAAGCACCGTGCCATAAATTTATCGTAAATATTTTCTTGAATTAATGCACGTGATGGACACGTACATACCTCACCCTGATTAAAGGCAAATAAGACGAATCCTTCGATAGCCTTATCTAGGAAATTATCATCTTCCGCCATGACGCTATCAAAGAAAATGTTAGGTGATTTACCACCAAGTTCTAAAGTAACAGGAATTATATTCTCAGATGCATACTGCATGATAAGCCGACCTGTTGTCGTCTCACCTGTAAAGGCAACTTTTTTAATATCCGGATGAGTTGCTAGCGGTTTACCTGCTTCAGGACCAAAACCATTCACAACATTTAAGACTCCAGCAGGAAGCAAATCAGCAATGGCTTCAATCACAAAAAGTATAGAAACCGGAGTTTGTTCTGCGGGTTTTAAAACAATGCAATTACCAGCTGCTAAAGCTGGGGCAAGTTTCCAAGTCGCCATAAGAATCGGAAAATTCCAGGGAATGATTTGACCTACCACCCCTAATGGTTCATGGATTTCCATGGAAACGGTATTTGCATCAAGATCAGACACCTCACCCGTTTCAGCACGTATGATGCTTGCAAAATAACGAAAGTGATCAACCGCCAACGGAAGGTCTGCCGCCATGGTTTCTCTAATCGCTTTACCATTATCCCAAGTTTCTACAACAGCCAAGTTTTCTAAGTTTTCCTCGATTCGATCTGCAATTTTGTTTATAAGATTACAACGTTCCGTCACGGAAGTTTTATTCCAAGTTGCGGCGGCCTTCCAAGCAGCCTTAACCGCAAGATCTATATCTTTACTATTAGATTGAGGTACTTTCGCAATAAAACTTCCATCAACAGGGGAAGTATTATCAAAATACTGACCATCAACCGGAGCTGTCCATTGCCCACCAATATAATTTTCGTATTGTTTTTTAAATGCAGGTCTTTGATAGGACATAACGACCTCCTCATGATTTTATAATTATTCATTTTCGGCTAAGCATGGATAGCAAACTCTGGCTACTGCTTATTAATGACATGTTAGGCTTTTTCTGTCGCGAACAATAGTAATTACTAGTTAACTTCAATTAGAAATGAAATTAACTGTATAAAACTAGTAACTATTTTTTTTGTTTTGATTTAATTACAGACTATTCCGATCAGTAACCTAGAAGTTTGCCTTATTCTAACTATAAACAAACCTTATATTAGCTGAGAGTTTCTTCTTGCTTTACAACCAAACTCAAAAACTGCTTAATACTTTGAGCGGCTTGTTCTGGTTGTGTTTGCAAAAGCATATGTGGCGCATCAAATGATTCAACAGTTACATTTTTACCTATTTTCTCTACCAACTTCATAGAGCTTTCATATACCAACCGATCATTTTTTGCTCTGAGATATAAAATCGGAAGTTCACATTTCTGCAATATATTAGTTACATCCATATCTGCAATTTCTCTTAAGCGATAAAAATAAACTTCACGTGTTAACTCAGCAGTTGCAGTTTGAATATTACGAATTAATTTAGCATCTGAAACACCATTAACTAGCATGGCTCTTATATGCCAAGCAGGGGTTTCTTTTTGCAAGTGTTTCGGTTTTAGAAAAGGCCGAATTAACCTAGAGAGAAAAACCTGAGGATTTTTAACAAAAGAGACACATAAAATAATACCTTTTAGATTTTCATCTGCATACTTCGAAAGCATCATCGCCAACGGCCCACCGAAGGACTCACCAAGAATTACATACGGCAAATCGGGCAACTCATCTTTTAAGTAATGACACAAATCTGAATAAGTCATCACCTTATTACTTGGATAAGACAGAACGATCGTATTTACACTATCGGATAATTCTTTATGAATTGGAGAAAACAACCGACCCGTACCATCGAAGCCTGGCAACAAGACAAGAGTTGGTTTCATTCTTTATAGATTAAAGGGCAGCATTCTTTAAAATTTTAAACAATGTTATTTAAAGGATAGTGTTGCCTTTATTTTCGGTTTTCTTGGCTAACTTTGCGGCTTTCTTTTCTTTTGGCTCGTTTTCTTTGGACAAGCAAAGAAAATGAACAACTAAATCTCAGAAGTTTTAATTAACGAACTGAACGTTCACTTCTTATAAACATAAAACAACAACCTTAATAACTTTTTAACTTATCCATAAACTTTTCAGGCTCTGCAACACTTAACATCAATGAATAATTATCTCTTGTTGGAAGATAAACAACCTTATTGCGATTGGTAACATACAAAAGTGCTTTTTCACCGTTACGTAGACGAAACCAACCGGAAGCATACCCTGGCATTCCTGTTCCGAAAGTTCGCCACTTTGGTTTATATTCTGAATCTTTAGTAATATTTAAAATACGTGCCGAAGAAATATCAAGCTTGCTTAATGGAATTTCCCTGCCCCAAAAGTCTCCTTTTATTTTTAGATGCTCACTATTTAGATGCACACTAGATGTCTGAGAAGCATACGCTGTTAATAATAATGTAAGAAGAATAATAAGTAGAAACAAACAAATGACTGCTAAAAACCATAAAGGTTTGGAACTAGCAGGTGTGATTGCAAAAACATCCATTTGGGCCCCTAATTAAATATACTCAAAAATCTAAATTTATCTATGCAGCCAATATCCCCTTCTCTCCTTCCGTCCTACCAATAATCACTGCCCCACATGAATCACTAAACACATTCACTGCGGTTCTACACATATCCAACACTCTATCCACTGCCAAAATCAAACCAATCCCTTCAGCTGGTAAACCAATCGCGGCCAAAATAATTGCAATGGCAACCAAACTTGCAGATGGAATACCTGCGACACCTATCGATGTCATTAACGCAAGAATGACAATCGACACTTGTGTGCCAAATGTTAAATCTAAGCCATAGGCTTGTGCGATAAAGATTGCCGCCACGCATTCATATAACGCCGTGCCATCCATGTTTACTGTTGCACCGAGTGGCAACACAAAACTGGTGACACGATTGGACACACCGGCACGGTCTTCTACACAATCAATCGTCACAGGCAGTGTTGCAGAAGATGAAGCGGTAGAAAATGCAGTGAGTAATGCGGGTGCCATAGCTTGATAATGTTTAATAGGACTTACCCCACCAATAAACTTTAATAACAACGGCATGACGATGACGATATGAATGAGTAACGCGATGATGACGGTAAAGAAGAAAGTTAATAATGGTCTAAACGCATCAAAGCCTGAAATGACCACCACTTTTGCCACCAATGCAAACACACCGATAGGTGCAAACTTCATGACTAAATCGGTGATCAACATCATGACGTCAAACACACCTTGCCAGAAGGTTTGCAGCACTTTCTGTGTTTCGAGTTTTATTCTGGTCATGAAAAAACCAAATAACAGACTGAAAAAGATTAGCCCTAACATCTGACCTTCTGATGCGGCTTTAACAATGTTGGTGGGTATCATGCGTAAAAAGATCCCTACAACATCTCCCGCAGACTTACCTTCAACTTTCATCATCACTTCACTAGTATCTTCACTTAGACCGAGCATTTCTTTTGCAGGTGTACCATCCACAATTCCTGGCTGAACAATGTTTACTACTGTTATGCCAATCATAATGGCAAAGAAGCTGGTGACTACGTAATACAATAGCGTTTTGCCACCTAAACGCCCGAAGGCATCACCCGAACCTAAATTGCTCACGCCCATAATGATGGACGAGACAATCAACGGCACGATGATCATCTTTAAGGCGTTGAGGAATAGCTTGCCGACAAAGTCGAAAATGGAAACAATAGAGACGCCGAAGATGCTGGTCTCTGGGCTGACTAACCAGCCGATGAACACTGCGAACAGCAGTGCGATAAGAATTTGCCAATGAAGCTTAAGCTGCATGGGATGCAACTATACTAGACTTAGCTAGCTGAATGAACGGAATTTATTGATGTTGCGGCTTATTGATCTGGATCCGCAACTTGATCTTCAAAGATAATGACTTCGCCACCTTCTTGAATGGCATCGATCACTGCAGAGAATTCTCTACGTCCGTAATTCACTCTTTGTGAAAGCTGTTGGTAGGTAGCATCGTCTAATTCTTCTGAACCAGGCGTTACTTTATTTAATTCAATCAGTGCAAAGCTGCCATCGGCTTGTGCTAAGCCATCGACTACGCGATCACCTTCTGCTGGTTTCGGCATTGAAAATACGTGCTGGCTTAAACTCTGTGGCACACGATTGTCATCACGGCGAATTGCGCCATGTGAAACTACTTCTAATGAATTTTCAGATGCTATGGATTCCATACTTGCGCCATTTTGCATCTTCACAAACAGGTTTCTACCGTGTTCGGATGTTTCTTGTGCAGCTTTACTTATAGTGACTAAGTTTTTAACTTCTTCTTTAACGGCACTTACGGGTTTTTGCTCAGATGGCTTATGTTCAAGCAAGCGGATGGCTATAACATGTCCATCTGCTACTTCAATTAAGTCACTATTTAAATTTTCAGTCAGCACATCCTCTGAAAACGCTAAGGTTTTCACTTTGGGATAAGCAAAAATTCCGTCATTATTGGCTGCGGTTAAAAGGCCAGTTTGTTTAATTTCTAAATCAAAACTTTCTGATACCTCTAGCAAGTCATCGGGCTGTTCTACTAGTAAGTTTGCAATTTCATCTGCGACTTCGATAAAACGTTCTTGTGCTAATTGACCTTTACGCTCATTGATGATTTGCTCACGCACATCTGCAAACGGTTTTTGCTCAGACGCTTGAATTTCATCTAGTTGTATAATTTGCACGCCTTGTTCGGTACGTATCGGTTTACTGTAGCCACCGATATCCAATGAGAACAAAGCATCTTCAAGTGCTTTGCTGGTGAAATCACCCGATGCGATGAATCCCATCTCTCCACCCTTTTGTGCAGAAAGGGTGTCATCAGAATTCTTTTCAGCAAGTTCTGCAAAAGAAGCTCCACCTTCTAATTGTGTAATCATGCCTTCGGCTTTTTCTATTGCCATGTCCCACTCGATGGCATCTGCATCTAACTCACTTGGCACTTTAAACATGATATGTCTTGTTTTGCGCAATTCTGGAGTTCGATAGCGCTCGCTTTGCGAATTGTAAATCGCTTCTGCATCTGCATCGCTAATACTGATGCTATCGGCTAGATCTTCTTCTTTTAATTCAACGTATGCGAGCTTGACTTGCTCTGGCGTTTTATAGGCTTGCTTATTATCATTGTAATATGCGTCGATTTCAGCATCGCTAACCGTAATCGTTTCAGGCTTTACCGTAACCACTGCATATTTAAAATCACGTGTTTGTTCAGCAATTTTTTGGAAACGCTGTAGCTCAGCTTTAGGAATAAACGATGACGAAGCTAAAGAGCTTTCGAACTGTCTTAATTTGTCTTGCTCACGCAACTCATTTTCAAATTGCGCTTGGTTATATCGCTGTGCTTCAAGTATTCGTTTGTATTGCTCTGGATCAAACTTGCCGTCTTTTTGGAACTGTGGGATTTCCTGAATTCTTTTAATTAGGCTCGCATCGCTTATTCTAAAACCTGCATCACCTACTTCTTGGCGTAATAACTCGGTACGCACCATGTCTTTAATGACTTGCTTGCGCACGATGCTTTCGTCTGGATATTGCTGTTGATAGTTTGCACCGAGAATGGATTGCAAAGTTTGTTTACGCTGTTGCACCTGCTGATTAAATGCAGGCAGTGTAATTTCATTGCCATTGATAGTAGCCACCGGTGCTGCACCGCCACCACCAAAGTATTCTTGTATGCCCCACATGGCAAAAGACAAAATCAGTAAGCCAATAATGATGTAAGCGACCCAACTGGTAGCTCTGTCTCTAATATCTTGTAGCATGATGGATGGTAATTTTCTGTGGCGTTGAGTGTTTATGAACTAACAACTAACTCAAATGCGTTGTGATTGTTAAGACCTATTTCTTTTCAAAAATTTTACATCGTTGATTTTAAACCAGTGCTTGTTTAGCACTGGTCAATTTCTACTTTCTCTTACACGGCCGGGTTTAATGTCGAGTCGCTATTTATTTTTTGGGAATAAATGGCGGAGTGGACGGGATTCGAACCCGCGACCCCCGGCGTGACAGGCCGGTATTCTAACCAGCTGAACTACCACTCCGTCATAACTATGGTGGGTGCTGAGG
>JABDMD010000108.1 GCA_013001685.1 Gammaproteobacteria bacterium
TTCATCATGAATACGCCGAGCACCAATACCTATATTTCCTTCTTTATAACTATGGTCATCAAAATTAGCTTTAAGGCTTCCAAACAGAAGAATTTCTTCATTCTGTTATAGAGGAAGAAATAAGTCACCTTTAGCAAGAGAGCGATCACTACCAGGTTTGGCAGAAAATTCGATATGGCCTGTCCATTTTTCTTGATCTTGCGCATACACGATACCAAGAGACTGTGTGAACACCGCCGCTGTAAAGAAAACTCTTAAAGAAAATTTCCGTATTAATTCCAATTGCATACTTCTTTGTATGACTGTTAGCAAACCCAATAACGTCCTGAACGGGCCAAGTATTATTATGAATGGAATTTAAAAAATCTTGAGTCTATTGGTCGGGGAAATAGGCAAAATAACTGAAATTACTCAAAATTAGTACTACGTCATTCGAAAAAAGACGGCTCTAGGCGCCTATAAAATCAGACTTTTAGCAGCACAAAATGCTACAGATAAGCAAGCCAATTAGCACAAGCTTGCGGGATGTTAGATTTAATTGAAGATTTGATCAAAAAACATTTGCATACGGCTCCATGAGTCTTCGTCAGCATGTTGATTATATTCTAGGGCTGATAGATTAAATTTTTCGCTAAATTCATCTGCTTGTGGATTCGTAAAGCTATGCTTAACGTTTGGATACCCAATAAATTCATATTTCACACCCGCATTTTGCATTTCTTCTATAAATGCATCGACTTGTTCTGGTGGAATAAATGGATCCTCTTCTCCATGCAAAACTAAAACTCTAGCTTTAACAGTATCTTTTTTAGCCGGAGTTTGCGTTTCTAAACTGCCATGGAAACTAACCACACCATCAATGTCTGCGCCTATTCGAGCCAAATGCAACACCATACCACCACCGAAACAGTAACCTATTGCAGCTGTTTTAGAGGAATCGGTTACCGTTTGTTGGTTTAATACTTTTAATGCGGCGGCCAAACGTTTTTCAGCTAATGGCATGTTTTTGGTTACTTGATTCATAAATTTACCTGCATCTTCCGGATGCTGCGCAAGTTTACCGTCACCATACATATCCACAGCAAAAGCTACATAACCAAGCTCTGCCAACATCTCAACACGACTACGCGCATATTCATTATGTCCCCACCATTCATGCACTACCAAAATACCTGGGCGTTTTTTATCAATGGAAGAATCGTACGCGAGATAGCCGTTTAGCTTGGTATCATCAACCTGGTATTCAATATCTTCAGTAATAATATTTGATAATTGCACATCATCTGCATGCACACATACAGGCAACGTTAATAGAACAAGAAGAAAGGTATAAAGCTTCATTTGCAATTCCTTTATTATTATTTATTATTCATAAATTCTATAGTACGAAGTTTTTGAACTAGGCAAAAGTATTTATCAAGTACATTATTTACACAATCACAACAAGCAGAAGATTGAAGTGTCTAGTACAAAATAAACAAGGATAAAATAAATAAGCTCAATTAAATATTTCTATACAATTCTGCAAATAAATATGAAAAATATGTTGGCACTTCTATGGTAGAGATGAACATATCTAGTCATATTTAAAACAATATACATACAAGACATATCCACAAACTAACTTTATAAACTATAAAACTAACTACTGACATAACCCAGAAATTGAACAAATAACTAATTTATTTACATGGAAACTTCTTATATAAAGCCTTTTCAACCACAACTGAACCTGAATATTTCAAACCTTTCCTTGTGTTTTTTAGGTAGTCGGTTACAACGCCCAATACTTCATTTTTTGTAATTTCATCAGGTGCACAGATATGCTGCTTTTCAGATAAATGATCAAACATTGCGCCCACATAACCAGCAAACTCTGTGACAAGTAATAAATCAGAATCTTTTGGATGAGTTTGTGATTTTTCCCATTCCAGTGCAGCTTCCGCTAACTTCTCGCCATTAAAGAAGTGATACACCGCTGCATTTGCGGCAGACACTATAATGACAATAAGTAATACCGCTAATATCTTGTTCATTTCATCCTCCAGTTGCTAAAATTAAATTAATCTTCAATATGTCATCTAAAAAAACAAGATTCTATTCTAAGGACATTTAATTGAGTGCGACTATAGTAGAAAGTTCCAAACATGGCAAAATCTATAGCATCACATTGGATCTTAATTGTCCTCTAATATCATTTTATGAGCAGAAGGTTAAATTGAAGAAAGGCATGCTTAACCCAGATTTTTTTCAATTTTAAATCATACTTCTCTATATAGTTTATTTACCAAATATAAATTACGAATATAGACGCTATTTGAACTGATTAGCATAAATACATGCATTTAAAATTCTTCACATTTTTTATCTTTATTTCTTTAGTTGGTTGTGTCACCTCACCAACGCATATACCTGTTCCAGAAGCGCATCTTTCAAAAGCTACCGTCATTGACTCTCCCTCTATTCGCTTCTGGGGTGATGAAGAACCTGATCAATATCGAAAAATAAATGATATCGTTGAATGGCTGCAAAAACGTTCAGAACTATGGGAGAAAAAAAATACAAAGCCAATCATAAATTTTCTAGCATTATCAGGTGGTGGTGAAGATGGTTCTTTTGCTGCAGGGATAATCACGGGTTGGACACGTCACGGAGATCGCCCTGAATTTGATGTAATCACGGGAGTCAGTGCTGGTGCATTGGCAGCACCATTTGTATTTCTTGGCCCGGAATATGATGAAGTTCTTTTTGATGTCTATTCAAACTTAAGTAACGAAGACATCTATAGAACACAAATCTTCAGTGGGCTTTTTGGTGGTAGCGCAATATTAGACACTCGTCCTCTAAAGAATCTTATTAGTAAATACGTTACAGCTGAAATATTATATTTAATTGGCAAACAACATCTAAAAGGACGTCGCCTTTGGATTGGCACTACAAACCTAGATGCAGGTAGACCCGTAATCTGGGATATTGGAGAAATAGCATTAAGTGGGAAAAAAAATTCATTGGATCTTGTACATAATATTTTATTAGCTTCATCTGCAGTACCTGGGATTTTCCCACCAGTAATTATTGATGCGAAGGTTGGCAAACAACGCTTCACCGAATTGCATGTGGATGGCGGTGTCACCAGACAAGCTTTTCTATATCCACCCCAATTTATTGAAAATGATGTTGTACATGATATAGGTGGCAGAATCGAAAGAAAACTTTACATCATACGCAATGGCCGTAGCCAAGCCATATATGATCCTGTTAACACAAGCCTTTACTCGATCGCTCTTAAAGCACTTAGCATGACCATTGAAAATAAAGCAGTAGGTGACTTATATAGAATTTATGAACAATCATCACGTGACGGCATTGAATATAACCTGGCCATAATCCCGAATACTTTTAACCTAAAACCCAAAGAAGCTTTTGACCCTGAATATACAAAGGCACTTTTCAAAGTTGGATATGATATAGCAAAAGATGGATATCCTTGGCTAAATGCTCCTCCAGAAAGTATTCAAAGTAAATAATTTATGGATGTTAGTTTCGAAAATAGTCGTGGCGAAAATCTTGCAGGCGTTATTGATCAAGTTGAAAATCCTATCGCGCAAGCAATATTCTCACACTGCTTCACCTGCTCCAAAGATCATGCCGCAAGCTATCGCATATGTAAGGCGTTAGCAGATCAAGGCATTCAAGTATTACGTTTTGATTTTGTCGGACTTGGAAAAAGTGAAGGTGATTTCTCTAGCACCGATTTTTCCAGCAACATAAGTGATATTAAAGCTGCAGTTGATTACTTAAAAAACAATAACAGTGCGCCTCAACTCTTAATTGGACATAGTCTAGGTGGTATTGCAGCTGTGGCCGCAGCATGTGAACTTGATGAAATTCAAGCCGTAGCGACCATTGCAGCGCCAAGCCGACCTGCACATGTGTTAGACCATTTTGAACAACATATACCCAAAATTCTGAAAAACGGCTTTGATGAAGTTATGGTATTTGACCGCTCTTTCAAATTTACCAAAGAATATATATTAGATCTTAAAGAGTATGATGAACGCCATTTCATTCGCAAACTGAATAAACCAATTCTTGTTTTTCACTCACCTTTTGACGACATTGTTTCCATTGATGAAGCTGCAAAAATCTTCATGGAAGCCAAGCACCCTAAAAGTTTTATATCGCTAGATCATGCTGACCATTTAATATCCAAAAAACGTGATGCAGAGTATATTGCAGAAAATATCGCCTGCTGGGCTAAGCGCTACATTAATAATCACTAAAATAAGCAATATTATATTGAACTTTATCGCATAATTATGGTTTAAAGTTACTATACTATTCGCTAAACCCCCTTGTTTACCTTAAGGACTTAATCATGCGCAAACACCTACTTCAGAGTTTGATATTTACATGCTTTTTATTTCTCTCCTCCTCTCAGTTAGCCGCCAATGAAGCTACTGCAGAGGCATTGGTAGATGCAGCCACAACTTCTGTAAACACCTTCACCATTGACCCAGACATGAAATGGTTTCGCGATAATATGAACAATGCAAAAGGTGTATTAATTGTGCCTCAATTGGTTAAAGGTGGATTTATATTTGGTGGCTCGGGTGGTAGTGGCGTTTTACTAGTTAAAGGTGGCGGTAATATCTGGAGTGATCCAGCGTTTTACACCATGGGATCAGGAACAGTAGGTTTCCAAATTGGCGTTGAAGTTTCTGAAATTATATTAATGGTTATGACGGATAAAGGGGTGGACGCTTTACTCACATCCTCTTTCAAACTAGGTGGCGATGTCAGTATCGCTGCTGGTCCAATAGGTGCTGGGGCAAAAGCACAAACTGCAGATATCTTAGCGTTCTCTAGAACTAAAGGTATTTATGGCGGAGTTAATATAGAAGGTGCCGTGCTAAAAATTCGTAATGACTGGAATCATGATTATTACGGTCGTGATACTGCACCACGTGCAATTTTAATTGAACGTAGTGCAACTAACTCACATGCAGACGAACTTAGAAATGCAGTAGCAAATCTAGCAATCAAAAGTGGTGGTTAATTTAAATCTATCTTGTCGTTTTTAATAATCTAGCAAGCGCTTTTGGTGCTTCAGTATTATTATCTTTGTGCCAATACATTGAAGAATTGTAGCCCGTTTCTATACCCCATTGCATATTTGGATCTTTTGCTTGCTCGACAATTATTCTCGCTTCCATTACAGATTGCTTATCGGATAAACCTTGGCGCTGCAAATAAGCGTCCAAGACCATAATATATTCTTGTTCAGGTATGTCATGGACCTCAGAAAAATATACTAGAGAACCATAGGTATACATGGTCATCACAGCTTGTTGTGGTGGCGAATAATCACGTGTCGATGACTGTGATTTACTTTCGATCATAAACTTTTGCAACAAGTCCAATATCAACGGATAGATATCAAACTTTGGTTTTCTTTTACCAATTATGGTCTCAAGTACAGACACAAATACTTCCCTAAAAAGCTACTATTTAAATTTATTCAACAATTATTATTCTTAAGTAATTCAATTGTTTATGTAGGTTGCTACAGGGTCAAGTTATGCGTACTAATATGTAGCAAAAAGCCGACAGACACAGCTCAAGAACACTATCTAGCTGTATACTTAAATTAGTTTAAGGCGATATATCAAAAAGCTTTTTGGTAACCTATCGTCAAGGTCCAGTCAGTTTCTAACTGCGGGCCATTTAAATGTTGATAAACTGGTGCGCCAAATTCAAATGCAAGACGATGTCCAGCTAATCCACCCGATTGACCAATTAGGTTTAAACCTAACAATAAGTCTACTCGCACACCACCTTGGTTATCAGGGTCTGCGGTTTGTACCGGCGCAACAATATCTGGATTTTGTCCTGATATTTCATCAATAGTCTGTCCAGCAATGCGTGCGGAAGTACTTATCCATGGTTTCCACAAATAACTTGCCCATGCGGTTAAGCGCTGCTCATCACCCAAGCTATAGTTTTCATGATTCTCATCTTCCAGTCTTATAACTGCACTGTATTGAGCACCCCAGCCCACATTCCCAGAATTCCCGGTATAAGTAATACCAGGTAGTAAATCAAAAGTTCCCGAACCTAGTTGCATTGGATAAGGTAGTCGAAGTGTTGGCCTAGCTCCAGTGGGCGCTAAAACATCATCAGTTTCGGTAATAGAACCCGTAGGTAAACTAAGGCCGGCATTTAAATGAAGGTGATGGATATCATCTTCGTATAGACGAATTAATCCACCTATTTTTGTATCGCTAAACCCACTCGATCGTGTTGTAAAGCCACCACGAACTGTTGTTCCTGCAGGGCCCATAAAAGTGAGGTGGTCCATATCTTTTTTAAGATAAGAACCCATCAACATTAAAGTTAACCAATCGTTTGGCGCATACATTGCTCCAAACATATGCATATCCATTGTCATTTGTGTAGGCACCACTCTTAATGTTGGTGGCTGCATAGGCCGGCCAAAAAACGGATTCGCTACCGTAGTCACAATTTCCTCAGGACTAATACTGCTGCTTCCATCACGACTGTTTTTCATTTCCATGCGCATAAAACGATAAGAAAGCATCCATTCACCCTTAGCATGCATGTGATCTCCCATTACACCAATCGGCGCATGACTATCCGCACGATGTACACCATGATAACCGACATCGATACCCATAGGTTGATGCCCATCATTACCAGCAGTAGCGATACTAATAAAGAACATTGAAAAGAAAATAGTGAATGAAGATAGAAATATGCGCACAGGTAAGACTCCATGTTTTTAGTAATAGTATGCGAATATTTTATGGTTTTTACATACTATTGACGTGTGACATAGTGTCGCACTTAACATGGTACAGAACTAAAAAGTGATAGCACTAAACTCTATCCTTAACCGACTTGCAGGATATAAAACAGATATACATTACAAACCTATTTTGGAGTGTTATCTAGAATATAATTTACGTATTACTATATTTTATCTATGGAAATATAAATAAAATATTCTTTTTAACTGCATATCTAATTAATGCTTTATAATTAGCGCTAACATAAATTTCATCAATATGCACACCACTGAATTCAATCAACCACAAGAACATCGTATAATCTTACGCCTGTTGATTTGGTTGCGCGTATTTGCCATCGTTGGGCAATTCGCAGCTGTATATTTTGCTAGCCACACACTTAACATAAATCTACAAACTGATTATTTATATATATGGATTGGAATATATGCATTAATTAACGCAGTTACCTTTATACGCGCATATAGCAATTTTAATATCAAACGCTGGGAGTTTTTTATCCATCTTCTTGTTGATATTTTCATTCTAACCATGTTGTTTAAGTATTCTGAAGGTGGGGCCAATCCTTTTATATCACTCTATTTAATTCCTTTAACCATTTCGGCAATCACTTTACCTGCGATTTTTACTTGGCTGCTAGCCATCATAACAATTGCCTGCTATGGCTTACTTGTATGGGTGATCAACCCTATGAATGAACATAGCTCTCATGCGCAAAACTTTGAGTTACATGTCACAGGTATGTGGCTAGGCTTTGTCATCAGCGCCATCCTAGTTTCATTCTTTGTGGTTAGAATGGGTCGCACCATACAACTACAGCAAAAAGAATTAGCTGAGCAAAAAACTCATGCGCTACAAAATGAACAACTGGTTAAGCTGGGAACTATTGCGGCAAGCACTGCACATGAGCTAGGTACACCATTGGGGACAATGCAGCTTGTAGTGGAAGACCTTGAAGAGCGTAAACATAATGATGAAAACAACAAGCAACTAAATATACTTAAAGATCAAATCAAACGTTGCAAAGAAGCATTATCAGTTTTATCAGCTTCAGTCGGTAGCGCGCCACTTGAAAAAGGTGAGCCGATGTTATTGCAGAGCTTTGTAACTGAACTACTAGAAGATTGGAAAAACTCTCGACCCGAAGTAAGTATAAAAACATCTTGGCAAGGCGAATCACCTGGGCCAGAAATTATTGCTGAGCGTTCATTAAAACAAGCCATTAAAAATATTTTAGATAATGCCGCCAATGTGTCGCCAGAATATGTATCTTGTGAAGCCATACTGGAATCTCAAGCACTCACTTTATTAGTATCAGATCATGGGCCAGGGATTCAACTAAATGATTCTGAAATTATTGGCCAACAACCACTCGCAGATAAAAGCAAAGGCTTAGGATTAGGGTTATTTTTATCCCATGGCATCATTAAACGCTTCGGTGGGAAAGTATCTTTAAAAAACCGTAGCCAAGGCGGCTTACAAACCACCATTTCCCTTCCTCTGCATGCATTATCAATTTCATGAGCTCTAACAGCAAACATTTACTAATTGTCGAAGATGATGAGGCGTTTTCTTCGGCTTTAACAAAGGCATTAGAAAAAAAAGGCTTTACTGTATTTAATTCCAGCTCTATTGAAACTGCGCTACTAACAGCCAACCACTACAAACCAGAATTTGCATTAGTAGATTTACGTTTAGGCAATGATTCTGGCCTACAAATTATCCCGAGCTTAAAAGAGCTAAATTCTAAAATAAAAATTGTTGTACTCACAGGATATGCAAGTATTGCTACTGCTGTAGAGGCGATTAAACTCGGTGCAATTCAATATTTAACTAAGCCTGCAAGCAGTGATGAGATTTACCACGCTTTTTTTAAACCTGAAGGAAATGCTGAGCAGCAATTAGAACCTAACCCAATGTCTGTAAAACGACTCGAGTGGGAGCACATTCAAAAAGTGCTAAATGAGAATGAAGGAAATCTCTCGGCTACCGCTCGCGCTCTAAATATGCACCGCAGAACTCTGCAAAGAAAACTAAGCAAGCGACCAGCTAAAACTTAATTCAGCTGAAAGTGGATTATGATCTGAAGATTTAACATTGTGCGTATCAGTGCTTTCTGGAGTCAGTGAACGAACATAAATATGATCTAACAATTGACCGAATACAGTTTTACGATGATCTTCTTGAAATGATAGCGCATTAAGCCCATGCTCAATCGCCAATGCATCCAAGATTTTCATGCGTTTTTTCCGCCAAGTATTAAAGTCACCAGAAAGAATAATTGGACCATTGTGTTTAGCTAATACCTTGCGCACTTTATCGATCTGCTTACGAAATTGCTTAACTCCAAGTGTGAAGTTAATAGCGTGAATATTAACTACTACAAGTGTCTCTTCAGTATCTGATAACGCATATTCGGTAATGTTCGTACACTTAGGCGTGGCTAACCATGGCTCCCAACAGGTGAGCTGATGTCGCCTTACAGGCTCATGCTTACAAATCGTCATAACTCCTGTTGTACGCTTGTTAGTCTTGTAACCTTTAGCAAATGACCAATGCACAGACTCATCAAAAGCCTCGGTTAAGTCGGAATGCAGTACAGCTTCTTGAATTATGACCAGATCTTTGCCATCTACAAGATCTAACAGATCCTCTCGCCAATTAGGCTTTAACCCTTTTTTTATATTCCAACATAGGAAGTTAATACTCGCGGCATCAAGCGTAGAAGCATTTGAATCAACGGCAGGTTCAGATCGGCTTTTATGAAACAAGTGATTTCCTTATCTAACAAGCTATTAAATAATGTGCTTACAATAACGCAGTTAGAATAAAAATTTTACAATAGACTGTACATGAGGGCTTTTTTAAGGAATACAAGGCTTTTCAACATAAATTTAGTTAATAAAACTGATTACCTACCAAACCCAGGCTCTTAGAACTAAACTATACTCGGTAATAGTAGTTATTTCCTACGCTCTAGGAGCTTTTCATACTGCTTAAGGGCGTCTTCAGCACGAGTGTAGCCAAATTCTATCAGCTCTTCGGCGCGGTCAAATTCAAACCAACTGCAAATATTACGTGGCACCTCAACCACAATATCGGGTCGATTAGCGGCAAGCTTAAAGCGAGCAATAGAAGTTTGCATGGTATCCATTGATTGAGTAACAAGATTAAAGAGCCCTAGATCTTGTTGATTTTTATCTGTCACACCTTTTGGTAATAAGCCTTCGATAAATCTCTCAATACCTATTTGATACTTACTTTTACCTTCATTTTCATCATAATTTTTTAATTCTGCCTCACGCTCGGCTTCAAATATTTCTGGCATCCCGTTCAATGCCACTGCAATGGTTAACTCCGAGTCATCATTTAAGGTTGGTGCGATTGGTAAAGGATTAATAATGCCCCCATCTACCAGCACTCGACCCGCTAGTTGCACGGGTGAGAATACCATCGGCACTGCGATAGAAGCTCGAATAGCTTCAAATAATGAACCACTCGTGAGCCATATTTCTTTTTGCTCGAGAATGTCAGTAGCTACAGCAGTATAGCCAATAGGCAAGTCTTCGATAGTACGGTCTTTGATAATTTCATTAAGCACTTCGATTATCCTTTCACCCTTAAATAACGATTTTTTGCTGAATGAAATATCTAACAAACGAATAATGTTTCTGCGTTTTAGTTCCTTTACCCAATCCACATACACATCAAGTTCACCTGCAGCATAAATCCCGCCTACAAGAGCGCCCATGGATGAGCCTGAAATATATTGAACTTCAAAATTATGATCTTCCAAGCAATGTATCACGCCGATATGCGCTAATCCACGTGCTGCACCACTTCCTAACACTAAAGATATTTTTGTTTTCTTATTCATTGCTTTGCGTATGTAAATTACTTTGACTTATAGATATGGTGAAAATAGCCAGGCAATGCCATCACGTATTTTAATTGGCAATGAGCGATTATCTACTTCTTCTAGTGTAACTCGCCTACAAGTTTGCAATACACTTTGAGCGTAACTACTTAAATTATTTGCAAAATCAACTTCATATACTTCAACACCTACCTCATAGTTAAGCCTTAGGCTGCGCGGATCAATATTGGCTGACCCAATCAAGCTGTATTGATTATCGATAACAAATAATTTTGAATGAGAAAATGGTGGTGGCTGATAATAGATTTCAACACCATTCTCAAGTAGTTCCCAAAGCATATGACGTGATGCCCAATGCACATAGCTAAGATTATTCTTACCAGGAAGAATAATAGTGACTGTCACACCACGTAAAGCTGCAGTTTGTAACGCACTAATAAGCTCTCGATTAGGTAAAAAATACGGCGTCATAAGTATAATGGTATGGTTTGCAGAATTAATCGCAGTTAATAATATTATGGATAAATGATCTAGGTTTTCTCCTGGTCCATCAATGATAGTACGACAAATTGTTGGGCTTACTGAATTGCGACTTTCCCGACTGGTATTTGTATTAATTTTACCACCAATGAAGTGCCAATCTATTTCAAATACATGTCTTAATTGTTGTGACAAATCACCCGTAATTTTAAAATGAATATCCTTTAATGATACTTTTTCTGATTCATCTTTT
>JABDMD010000111.1 GCA_013001685.1 Gammaproteobacteria bacterium
TAGTAAGCCCGTCTATTCCTGGAAGCATTCTATCAACCAACAACACATCATATTGCTCGGTAGTACTTAAAAATAAACCATCATTACCATCTGCTGCACTATCTACAACATGGCCTATTTCACTTAAGCCCTAGCTGACATATTCAAGTAGTTCTTGGTCATCTTCTATACAAAGGATACGCATAATAACCACCATAATACTGGCTAAGCATAATTTTCCAATCACTGAAAAATTACAAATATTTAATAATTGGTTAAGGTCTAATTTAACTAACAACGCACATACTTGTGGGCTTACTAATTACATAAGCCAATAGCTATGCATCTAAGATTTATAAATTATTCATTACTTTTAATATGGATAATTTCTTCAACAACTTCATGGGCCACTAATACCCAAGCATTAAGCCCGTTACCAAATGAAGTAAAAGAAAAATGGAATAACTTTTCATTAGTTGGACAAACCAAACTACGCCGTTATGGCTTTCATGTATATGACTCTTCTTTTTGGACAATTGGTGACAGATCGGATGATTTTAACTCTGCTAACTTTTTAAGAACTAACTCATACGCCTTGAGTATCACCTATGCACGAAATATTAGCGTCCAACAGTTATTGTCTAGTACAAAAAAAGAATGGCAAAGATTGGGGTTTGCGGGACTTTACCCACTCGATGCATGGTTAACCATGTTAGAAAACATATGGCCTAGTGTTGAAAAAGGGGATCAATTAGTTGCAGTGGTTACTACGGAAGGGAAAACTACATTCTTCAGTAAGAGCAGCTCTCTTGGCACCATTGATGATGTAAATTTTGGTCCGGCATTTTTATCCATCTGGTTAGATGAGAATTCTCGCTTTAAGAAAAACCGTAGGGAGTTATTAGGTGAGTAAATTACATTCGATTAACTATTTCATTAGTTTTCTACTTATAGCAATGTTAGCAGGTTGTAGTACTACTACTTTAGACTACCAAGGTACTCAACCTGAATTTGACCTTAAAGAATATTTCACTGGCGAATTAAAAGGCTGGGGTTTAGTAAAAAATTATCAAGGAAAAGTTACTAAACGCTTTTCTGTCGATATGACAGGCACTTGGGAAAATAACAAAGGTGTCTTATATGAATTATTTACCTACCAAGATGGTACTACTCAAGAAAGAACTTGGTATTTAACTAAACAAGCAAATAATATTAATACTGGCACCGCTAGCGATGTAGTAGGCGAGGCATCAGGCACACAACAAGGTTTCGCTTTTAACTGGAATTATGACTTGTTATTTGAATCAGATGATAGCCAAATTCAAGTTCACTTACAAGATTGGTTATATCAGGTGGATGATAATGCAGTCATCAGCGAAGCCAAGATTAAAAAGTTTGGTGTCAATGTTGGAGAAGTTATCGTATTTATACTCAAGCAGGACGCAGAATAATGAGTTTCACAAAAATTGAGCAGTTCATAGCAAATATGAATTCTATTCAGCATAAAAATGCAAAGCATGTACTGGCTAACATTTATACAGAGGATATTGTTTTCATTGACCCGGTTAAATCTATAAGCGGGCTTGATGAATTAACTAAATATTTCGAAGATCTTTATCAAAGCGTAACTGCTTGCCACTTCACTCTGACAAGTCATTTGCCAAATAGTCATCGTTATTCATTGGAATGGTTGATGCATCTACAACACAAAAAAATTTCAAACAATCAAGAGATCGAGCTGAACGGAGCATCATTCATTGAGTTTAAAGACGAGAAAGTTTGCTATCACCGTGATTACTATGACCTCGGCGCTCTAGTTTATGAGCGTATTCCAATTCTTGGTTCAGTCATTAGAAAAGTACGTCATGCTATCTAATAAAATACACAAACACTTTGAAAATAAAGTGATTTGGATTACCGGTGCTTCATCAGGCATTGGTCGAGCATTGGTGATTGCTCTCTCGAGCGTAAATTGCAAAATCTTTATTTCTTCACGCTCTGAAGAAAAATTACAGGCGACAATTGATCAATGCCAAGACAATAAAAATAATAATATTATTTTGCTTGCTGGCGATTTAACTTCTAAACAAGTAAATCAAGAAATCCTCCAACAGATTAAACAAATTGCAGGAAAATTAGATATTGCCATCTTAAATGCCGGCTCTTGCGAATATGTAGATATTGAGCATTTCGACAGTGCATTATTTGAACGGCAAATGAATACTAATTTCATGAGTATGGTTTATGGCATTGAAGCGGCATTACCTTTACTAAGAAGCTCTGCAGATGCACAGTTAATTGGCATGAGCAGCACCGCCGCCTATATGGGTCTACCCAGAGCGGAAGCCTATGGTGCGACGAAGGCTGCAATTCGTAATATGTTTGCTGCCTTAAGAGTAAGTTTACTACCACAAAACATAAGTAGCTCAGTGATATGCCCAGGTTTTGTTGAAACCGAGCTCACCGCAAAAAATGATTTTGATATGCCGGCAATGATTACCGCATCTAAATCGGCTGAGCACATTCTTAAAGGTATTGCCAAACATCAACAAGAAATTCATTTTCCAAAGCGTTTTAGTTTGGCGCTTAAATTTATTGCATCTTTACCTAACCCAATAATTAGTTGGTTTGTAAGCAAGACCATATTAAAGAGTAATAAGGCACGCATATGAAGATTGCTATTATTGGCTCTGGAGTGGCTGGTCTAACTGCAGCACACTTATTACACCAACAACATGATATTGCTGTTTATGAATCTAGTAACCATATTGGCGGTCATGTTAATACCATCGATCTATATGCAGAAGAAATACCGGTTTCCATAGACACTGGATTTATCGTATTCAATAACTGGACCTACCCTAGTTTTGAAAAACTAATAGGAGAACTAAATATTCAAATTCAAGACTCGGAAATGAGTTTTTCCGCAAAATGTGAGGCAACTGGATTTGAATGGTCTGGAAGCGGATTACAAAGTTTGATTTTCAATAATGATAATTGGAAACAACTAAAGCCTTATCAAATTTTTTATGACATTGTAAGATTTAAGAAACTTGCATTAGCATTTCTTGATCAAACTGATAAAAAACAATCTTTAGGTGATTTTTTAAACTCAAATAAATTCAGCACTGCATTTATTAAATATTATATTTTGCCGATGGGTGCTGCTATTTGGTCGTCTACTCTAGTACAAATTAATGATTACCCTGCTAGAAGTTTTTTAACTTTTTTTAAGAATCATGGATTATTGAATTTAAAAGTTCGGCCACAATGGAAAACGATTGCTGGAGGTTCAAAACAATATGTTTCTGAGCTCATTAAACCATTTAAAAATAAAATACATACCAACACAGCAGTTAAAAACGTAAAAAGAGTTGCGGCTCGCGTAGAGATATTTTCAGAAGGCCGTGCTCCTGAATATTTTGATCATGTTATTTTTGCTTGTCATAGTGATCAAGTATTGTCTTTATTAGACCACAGTAGTTCAAACGAGATAAAAGTATTAGGCAATATTCAATATCAGAAAAATATTGCTGTTTTGCATACTGATGAATCCACCATGCCTGTAAGGAAAAGTGCTTGGTCTTCTTGGAATTATTTGGTTCCTGTTGAGGACACTGGCAATGCGAATGTAACCTATTATATGAATCGCTTACAGAACCTTAAATGCAAGCAAGATTATTTTGTGACTTTAAATCCATACCAAGAAATTAATGCATCAAAAATAATTAAAACCATTGATTATATGCACCCAGTATTTGATCAGCATGCAATTGAAGCTCAGCAGCAACATGATTCTATTAGTGGTCAAAACAATACTTGGTACTGCGGTGCTTATTGGCGCAATGGATTTCACGAAGATGGTGTATGGAGCGCAATTCGCGCAGTAGAGCAATTTAACCGGTTTATAAATGATGAAAAGCTGTATTTACAAAGGGCGAGTTAGACATCAGCGCTATGCGCCGCGTGCACATGCATTCACCTACTCATTATTTATGATGTATGTGGATTTAGATGAACTGCCAACGCTATTCAATAAACATCTACTTTGGGCTGTTAATAAGCCTAACCTAGCATCATTTCATCGCAATGATCATCATGGTGATGACTCCAAGCTTGTGGACTCAATACGCTCCCTAGTCCTAAAACAAACCGGAGACACAACTGAAGGGCCCATACGATTACTTACACACTTTCGCTATTTTGGATATGTGTTCAATCCTTTAAGTATGTATTTTTGTTTTGACAAATCAGGAGAACAAATAACACATGTTGTTGCTGAGGTTATGAACACACCATGGAAAGAGCAACATTGCTACGTTCTTTCAAACCACCAACGTGACAAGATTATTTCTGCTAACCATAAAAAAGAGTTTCATGTCTCGCCTTTCATGAATATGAATATGGATTATCACTGGAAAATTCATGCTCCTGATGATTATATGAATATACATATTGAAAACTGGGCACAAGATGAAAAAGTTTTCGATGCATCAATTTATTTACATCAAGTCGAAATTAATTCAGCTAGCTTAAGAAAGGTTTTATTTAATTTTCCTCTTATGACATTAAAAGTTACTGCAATGATTCATCTTGAGGCATTTAAACTTTGGTTGAAAGGAATCCAATACATCCCCCACCCTAAGAATTAATAGGTTTTTAGCATGTCGATAGTCCCTAAATATAAGAATACGCAATCTACAAATAATGAGCTGAGCTGGTCTGACCAGATTGTATGTTCCGCTTTATTTAAAAAGTTAGACCAAATCAAATGTGGCTTTTTGCAAGTTCATATCAACGAGATGATTTATGATTTTGGTATGAAAGACATGCAGAATGAGTTGCATGCTGTTATTCGAGTACATGATGCGCGCACATTTAAAGCCATCCTGTTTGGCGGTGAACCTGCAGCTGGAAATACTTATGTGAAAGGCTGGTGGTCTTCCGATAATCTAATTAGTGTGATGCGTTTATTCGCACTAAATAGAGAAGTATTATTTTCATTTAAATCTGGTTTTGCTTCGCTGGCCAAAAGCGCCTATACCATTACCCATCTTGCAAATAAGAATAGTCAACAGGGCTCTAAACGTAATATTCATGCACATTACGATATAGGTAATGACTTATATAGACTATTCTTAGATGAGAAAATGATGTATTCCTCAGCGTGCTTTACTCCACAACATACAACACTGGAAGATGCCTCAGAATATAAGCTTAAAGTTATCTGTGAAAAGTTAAAGCTATGCGCTGATGATCACGTGCTAGAAATTGGAAGCGGCTGGGGTGGCTTTGCTATACATGCTGCACAAAATTATGGCTGTAAAATTACTACAACGACGATTTCAGACGAACAATACTCTTATTTAAAAAACAAAATCTCAACACATAACTTATCTGAAAAAATTACCGTACTGAAACAAGATTACCGTAACCTTAAAGGTCAATATGACAAGCTAGTTTCTATAGAAATGATCGAATCGGTAGGACATCAATACTTAAACGAATACTTTTCTATCTGCAGCAAATTATTAAAACCAAATGGAGCAATGCTGATTCAAGCAATTACTATCTCGGATTATCTCTATGATCATTACATTCGTTCAATGGATTTTATACGTAAATATGTGTTTCCTGGAGGCAGTTTACCAAGTATGGCATCCATGCTTTATTCAATCTCTAAAAGTAGTGATTTAACGTTATTTCATAGTGAAAGCTATGCCGCGAGCTATGGAAAAACCTTAGACATTTGGTATCAGAGCTTTATCAACAACAGAGAAAAAGTAATTGCGCTGGGTTATGGCAATACATTTATTCGTTTGTGGGAATATTATCTTAAATACTGTCAAGCAGGTTTTGAAGAACGAGTAATTGATGTACAACAAATTGTATTAAAAAAGCCTGGAAATCGTTTTTGATTCTTAATATAAGCTTATGCCTTTCCTAATTTTTAATTTTTTTGGTTTACAAGTCACATGGGCTGCATGTGCCTATGGCGCAGCCAACAGCTTGTCTATGTTAGGTTTTTATATAGGTTTGACTTATATAATTTTACATTTTCTATTTAGCAAAATGCGCATACGCGATATGAAAATTATGCTAATCATTGGAGTAATAGGAATAATCATCGATTACATCCTTACAAATTTAAATATCGTGTCATTCATAAACTACAATACACAATATTTACCTATACCAGCTTGGTTAATTGCTTTGTGGTTCGTATTTGCTTTGATGGTTCCGTACAGCCTTTTTTGGCTTAAGAAGAACCTGAAAATAGCCTGCATTGCAGGTGCCATTGGTGGTAGCTTTAGTTATTTTTTGGGGCATAAACTAGGCGCACTGCAACTCACTGAGCCCTTAACTATTAGCTTAAGTATTTATTTTATTATTTGGGGAATAATCTTCCCGTTTGCACTAAAAATTGCCGATCGCTTTACGCAAACAAATCTTAATACAAAGATTGCCACCTCATAGAGTCTACTTAAATACAGTTTACTGAAACTATTCAGCCTAATAAGTTTGCATTAACTATATTCTCGGCAAAGCCTTGATATGCATCTTCAAATTGTTTCGCCATAGAGTCTGGAAAGGCATGAAACTCTCCTTTATCAAGTGCTTCAAGAATACTATCAGCCACTATACTTGGCGGTTCTGCAATTTCACCGATACCAGCTGCATCAGCCATATCAGTCGCTATTGGGCCCGGGTGCACACTCACAACAGTTGTTCCTTGCTCTTTTAAAAGATCACGCAAGGCCTGAGTAATTGAATATGCTGCAGCTTTGGATGCACTATAAGTTGCAAATGGTGCAAAACTCTTTATCGAAGCCAATGAATTAAGTTGAACTAATGCTCCGCCACCATTCTTTTTTAATACCGGTGCGAAAGCTTGAGCCATTCTCACCAAACCCGATACATTCATATCCATTTCATACGCCATGCTATCTAATACATTAGTATCTAAGGGCGTGGAAGTTTTAAGTACCCCTGCATTGTTTACAACAATATCAACATCCGTAGCATGTTGTGCTGCTTGTTGGATAGTTTCAGGTTTTGCTAAATCAATATGTATAGCTTCTACACGATCACCGTATTGATCCGTTAACGCTTTAGCAGAATCTAGATTTCTGACAGCGGCATAAACTTTTTTAACGCCGCCTTTATCTAGAAATGTTTCTACAATGACTTTCCCAATGCCGCGATTCGCACCGGTTACTAATGCTGTTTTACCTTTAATATCATATGAAGTCGTCATGGTATTGCCCCTTTATTGTTTGATACATTGGCTATCTCGAACTATTCCAGATCGAGGCAGATATACTGTATATAGATGACAGGATTTATATTGAGTCTATTACAAAAACAAGTCGCGATTAACTGAAACCGCATACCGTTTTGGTTTCAACAATCATAGGTGAAACTTATGAATATTCATGAAAAGATTAATTATGTGGAATTCCCTGCTAAAGACATAAATGCAGTGAAAGCCTTTTTTACGGAAGCATTTGAATGGAAATTTACCGACTATGGGCCTGACTATACAGCATTTGAAGATCAAGGCTTGGATGGCGGATTTTTTACATCAGACCAAACCACTTCAACAGAAAATGGCAGTGCACTGCTTGTTTTTTATAGTAATGCTTTAGAAGCAACACAAACAAAAATTGAAAAGGCAGGTGGCGCAATTATTCAAGAAATTTTTTCATTTCCAGGTGGCCGACGTTTCCACTTTGCAGATCCTAATGGCAATGAATATGCCGTATGGTCAGACAAATAATAACTGTAATATGGCTACTTTATCGTCTAAATACTGCAATCCGAGCATACTTTACTTATAAGTTTTGCTCTGCTCCTTCTAGAATAGCCAGTATCGTTGAATTACCTTTACTCTGGTTTCGGGTATTTGGGTCAGACTATGCTGATACTTCTACAAACACTTTTATTTTTAATTGGTGTTTTATTCACTGGCTTTCTTCTAATTGAAGGTTGGTTCACACAAGCTGTTTGGGCAAAAGACTGTAGTCAAGGCTTGCTAGCTAATATCTCTCGAGTAGACTCATGGTTGTCTAAAACACATAAGGATAAAGATCCTGATTGGTACTGGAGCTTTATGGGTTTTTACGGATTCTTATTTTTACTTTTCCTCGTATTGCTAACCCTGTAATGATAAGCACAAACACCCAATAGCACAATGACTGCAAGTTTATGATTTAGTAATACAGTTCACTTTAAATTCGTTTTACGCCAATCCCAAGGTTTGATTCTTTGCTTTTCAGGCAATTTCCATATCCCTACTTTATTTTTCTCAGCTTGCGCTTGGTATTCATGTAGTTTCTTGGAAACTGCATAACGATCATACACATAAGCATAACCTTGCTGCACGAGTTTACCATTTATCCAGGTATCATTTAAGTAAACATGCCCCACAATACGACCATATTGATCGCGATCAAATTCTTCCACTGAAACATTTTTATCAGATACATAGCTTTCTAACGCTTGTCGTGATTGTTTCCAAAAAGGTTGGCCATGTTCAGGAGCATCAATTTCTGCTAATCGAATTCGAACCTCTTTTCCTTGTTGAATTATATTTAGTGAATCACCATCCAACACTTTCACAACCTTACCTTCATGTGTTTCTGAAAAGCTAAAGTTTTCACAAGCAGCTAAGACTACAAGGAGAAATGAAGTATTAAGTAACGATAAAATAATCGTAATTTTTTTCATGATTCTCTTATCGATGAAAAGAAGAAAAATTTAACTTGAGCTAAGAATACGAGAGTTTAATAATTTACCAATTAAAAATGAACCACAACCTATTGCTAAAATTACCGACGAAATTAGTAATAGCTTAGTATATTTATGTGCATCTCCCAGCCACTGAGTGTGGCCTGATGATTCTAGAAAATAGAGGCTTGCCCCTAGCATAGCGATTACAAAAGCAAACAAGTAGCTCCAGCTGGGAATATCTTTTTGTTTACCATAGATAGAAAAGAATACTACTGGTGCCAAAAATAATGATGCAGTACCACTTACTGCTACTGCACTGAATAGATCCTGATTGCCGTAGAATACGCACAACAGACCCAGCAACATAAATATCAACATAATCGCACGGCCATTTCTTACACTCGTGCCTACAAGTTTCATATCCACAGCAATTAATTTTGCAGAACTGGATAAAGTGCTATCGAGTGTAGACATTGCAGAAATAACTAGAGTGGTGCTGAACAACAACATTGGCCACTCACCCAATAAGCGCATCAACACCGTATTCATGCTGTCGCCTTCACCCGCATGAGCGCCAGCCCAGACACCTAAACAGCCAAAAGTTATAATACAAATAATGCTTATCCAGGCCGCATGAAAAAAACTTTTACGGGTAGTATCTCTATCCGCTAAAAATCCTCGGTCCATCATCACTGGATCATGCAATGGATAACTCCAAATTTGTAATAATGCGACGAGCATTAATATGGGACCAGGTTGCTCAATTTGAAACTCTTTAAAGAACAAATCTGCAATTACAAATTGATCGTTACCTATTACAGATGCAAGCAGCATTAAGAGTACAAATACAAAAATACTCATCTGCAGCACATCTGTCTTTAAAGATGCATGTAAACCTCCGAGCATGGAATACAATAATGTTACTGCAGAAAAAGCGATTATTGCTAACACATAAGCATTAGAACCTGCCATACCAAACAGCATCCCTATTACTAGTAAGTTGGCAAACACTTCACTAATTAAGCGAATAACAATCACAACGTTGTAGCATGTGACGCCGGTAGACCCAAAACGTGACTGTAAAAATGCTTGCACACTCGCAAAACCCTGTTCGAAACGTATTTTGTCAATTATTTTGCCACCAGTTAAAAACGACAAATAGTAAAATGCATACGCCAGAGTGCCCCAAATACCATAGAAATAGCCGAGAATCGCAGCGTTCATTAAAGAACGTGCAAATATCCAGGTAGTTACTTGAGAGAAGGTTAAGGTGAATAAACTAGGAGCTTCACCTTGTAGTGATGAACCTGAAAAAAATGTATTAACCGTTTTTGCGATGGGTGCAAATATAATAGACAAGGTTGCAATTACACCTGCTATAGCGACGAGTGCATATTCCATTAGATTGTAGTATTACGTTTAAATTTGTTAGGTCTGGCTTTAAGACATAAGAATTGTGCATATATTATGACAGGAATAGCATGAATTTAATTACAGGCTGCTTATACAAAAACAGCTAGATAGAGGAAAAAAGCAGCACAGAATCAATATTTATTGCTGCACTGATTAAATAATAACCCTTTATTGCTTTGAGTCTGCTTTTTTACTATATGTCATTATGCATCGATTAATTTATGAACAAGATATTTGTCAATTTAGAATAACGTCACTAAGCAATTTTCTTTTAACGTAAAAATAATTATATGCACTTAATTTTATATTTTTAACTTACGTTAATTTCTTAATATTTTACGTTAACTTTTTTATTGGCGAAGCTTATTGCTGACTATCACCTTAAAAAAGTTACACCTACTATATTTAATGTAATAATATTGTCAAAAGATTGTCGTTAAAAAATAGTAAAAACAATAGTTAACACCAGTCAAAATAGGCAAATCAATTAAAATAACTAATACCAAACACCTTATAAAAATAACTAGCTAGAGAGAATAGAGATGACTTATTTGATATCCAATATAGTGTTAATACTTATTGCAACACTTATGTTGGGTTTAGTAATTGGATGGCTTATCTGGGGTCGATTAAAAACTAGACTTCAATCAGTTGAAACAGATTGGCGCAACCGTTACTTAAGTTTAGATAGTGAATATCAATCGTTAATTGAAGATTTTAACGAAGTTGAACTTGCACTTAAAGACAGAATAGCGCATATCAGCAAACTTGATAACGAAAGAAATGAATTAGCTAGAGATCTAATCGCTGTCACAAACTTAAATAATGAAACAGTCAAAGAAACTGAAGAATTAAAAAATCAGCTCGGACAAATCACTGCACGTTGTCACATTACCGGCAAAGAACTAGATACACGTAAACAAGAACTAGAACTTTTACGCCAAGCCCCGAATGAAATAACTGAACTGAAAACTTTGTTGGGACAAGCCACGCAGCGCTATAACAACAATGGCCTTGAACTAAAAAATAAAAACGAAGAACTTGCAGCATTACAGAACCAATTTAACGAAACTAACAAACACAGAATTGCGCTCAATAAAGAATTAGAACATTTGCGCGCGCATCTATTAAAACGTGATAATGAATTTGAAAATCAAGTTATATCATTTGCTAATTTACAAAATGAATTAAGTGACTCTAACGAGATGTTAAAAATCGTTCAGACTGAACTGGATTCTCGCGACAACAATGCTGTAGACAATACACAATTAAAAGAACGAGATGAGAAAATTTTAGTATTAGAAAACCAAATTAGTTTAGTAAACAAACAATACGAAGATTCTCAAGCAGAACTGCTTGAAGCTAAGAAAAATATACCTGCTTTGAATAACGAAATTAACTCACTTCGCGAACGTATTCCATCATTAGAGGGATCCCTTAAGCAGCGTGATTCCAGCATTGCAGCACTTGAAGGCGAAGTTAGCCGTTTAGCAAAACAATTCCCGCCATTACGAGATAAGCTTGATGCACGCACTTCACATGCGGAAGCGTTAAAGCAGAAAATTCATACTTTAGAACAAAAAATTCCAGCTTTTAAAAGCACGATCGCAGCGCGCGATGCACATATTCGTGAATTAGAAGTATTCATGAAAGATGCCGAAAAAGCTATTTTGAAACCAAGCAAGCAAACCACAATCAAAAATGGCAATGACAACAGTAATGGAAATGGTCATAGCAACGGTAAAACAGCTAATGGCAAAAATGCATTAAACGATAATGTTGTGCACATTAATGGGGCAGCCAAAACAAACGGCAATGGAACTGTTAATAATAAGGCGAATGGTAATGGCGCATCCAAAGCTAGTGAGGCTACAACTACGAATGGTAAAGCCAAACGAAACGGTACGGCTAAGCTTGCTACATTAAATGGCAAAACGGCTACAAAAACACCAAAAAATAGTATCAAGCCTTATGGCCTAAAAAAGCCAATACGTAAACCTGATGATCTAAAACTTATTTCAGGAATTGGTGAATCGCTTGAAAAGACTTTACATAAATGCGGCATTTTCTACTTTGAACAGATTGCTAGTTTTAATCTCAAAGATGTAAAGACTGTAGATAAATTACTTAATTTTAGAGGTCGCATTGATCGTGATGACTGGATTAAGCAAGCACGTGTTTTAATGCGCCAAAACAATAATAAAGATAAGAATACTACTGTTACAAATAAAAAAGCTTCGCAAAAACACGCACCTCAGCGTAATAATCGAAAATCGAAAATGAAGCCATTAGGCATGAAACGACCAGCTGGTGAGCTTGATGATCTACAGCTCATTAATGGTATAGGGCCAACGCTTGAACGAAAACTGCATCGCTTAGGCATATATCACTTTGAACAGATTGCACACCTAACAGCTGAAGACATTAAACTGATAGATAGCAAACTTAAGACTTATAAAGGCCGAGTAAAACGAGACAAGTGGCCTATGCAGGCACGTAGATTACACAAAGAGTTTCACGCCAGCTTATAAATCAAACTCGAAGTGCAATACTAGCCAT
>JABDMD010000132.1 GCA_013001685.1 Gammaproteobacteria bacterium
CCTACTGGTGCATCCTGTTTACGATCATCAAAGTGATATTCAGATAACACACCTAAATCTGCACCACTCTCACTGACTCCATAAAAGGTGTACTCAAAACCTCCAACTGCTGCAGTGAAATCTCGTCCTTTTTTCGTTTGCAAAATAGACTCAAGTTTCCAAGTCCAATTACCAACGATGGCTTGAAGGTCTAAGCCGGTTTGATCAATCAAACCATAGTAAGGAATAAGCTCTATTCCACCCGCTGAATTTAAAGTGGGTCGCAATTCTGGTGCACGCGATGTGCCATTAAAGTGAGATAGCCCTAAATCTACCGGACCAAATTGTGTTTTCAGTCGCAACGCCCAATCAACATGACGTTCCTCTGCGCCTGATTCAAATTCCTCTTCATCAGTATCAACCACGATACCTGTACGCAAACGTCCCTTACGACCCGGGAAAGTTCGCTCACGAAATCCTGGCAGAATATAAAACTGCAATGCACCCCAGTCTTTCAACCAAGTGGTTTCAATCATTGGCTGACCAAGCTTATCTTCGGTATCAAGATTCTCAACTAAATCAGTTTGATTAATGATATCTACTAAATGCTGAGATTCAGTCACTCCCCAAAAAACTTTCGCCACTCCAACACGCCACTCCCAATCTCCTACTACATGCAAATAGTGCGCTTCACGAATATCAACATGTGAACGCTCTGGATCTGTGGAATCTAAACGTACAAAAGGTGAAAACGTAATCGCCCGCAACCCATCATTCCATTGTTTGTAATATTCAGGCTCAAAGGCTAACGATAAATCACCGTCTCGTTGATCACTAAACTGTGGGCTTTGCCAGAAAGCACGACCTTGCCCTGAGATATAACCAGACCAGACACCACTTGTATTATCTGCATGGACAGCATGCAGTAATGTTTGTAATAAAAAACCTATTACTAAACAAACGTAAGAATAATTCTTACTTAAAGTAGACATTTCGAGTTATCTAAAGTTAACGTAACCGCGGCAAAGCATTTGAATTGAAATCGCGTTCTTTAAGTTTGGTTTTAAATTTGTAGTTGGCCCACTTTAAAGTAGTCGTCTTCCCAGTTTGATGATTCTCCATAAACATTTCATCAGGACGCCAAAAATAATCTATGTATTCTTGATAACCAGAATATGTGAGTGTTTTTAATAATGAGTTTTTACGATCATAGAATTCTACTTTAACAATGCGATATTCAGCTTGATCAATCCAAGCAAGTTGACGCGTGTAGCCAGAATATTCATATTCTGGAAATCGCTCTACAACAAAACATTGCCATTCGCCGCAGGATTCATCGCGTAAATATTTATATGAATATTTTTCAACTTCTTGCGAACCTAAGTCTTCAAAGGCAAATTCACTACCTACAAAAGGACCCGATTTATTGCGAGAATTGATACGCTTTACACGTTTTAATGCTGGTAGATAAAGCCACTGATCATCCGGCTCTAATCCATGACTAAAGGTTAATACTGCAGTGTGCTTAATATCTGCGGGACGATCAAATATAGATAATGCTTTGTCACCATCACCTTCAACTTCTAATGTGCGAGTGCGAATATAGCGAGTACTCTCTTGACCTTGACGATTGCGCAAGGTCATCACCAAGTCTGCAGTTTGTGTTACAAAACCTGTGTCACGCTTATCAGCAGCAACAGCAATAGCAAGGCCTTTTTCTTCGGGCGTTTCTGCCCATGAGATCGAAAATATGCATGTACTAACTAGAAGCCAAGTCAGGAACCAAATCTTCTTCATTTCGATTTTCCTCAAGAGCAATTAGTAACGGTGGTAAGAATAAGAAATCAATAATTAAAGCAATCACAATAGTAACTGCAGTTAGCAAACCCATAGCAGAGTTAAGTTCAAAAGCTGACATGGCTAAAACTAAAAATCCTGCAGCTAAGACAACAGTAGTCACTAAAAGTGCTGTGCCTACGTTTTCAAATGCATAACGCACTGCTTCGGTAGCAGAAAGATTTTTCTCACGCTTGGCGCGTAAATATTTGCTCATAAAATGTACTGTGTCATCCACTACAATACCTAAGGTCATACCGGCAACAATCGAAAGCGCTAAACCTATTTCACTTACAAATATACCCCACAGTCCAAAGGCTACACTTATAGGCGCTAAATTTGGGATTAAGCTTATTAAACCAAGTTTTAGAGAACGCAAAGCAAAAATTAGAATAATAGAGATAAGCACTAGCGCAACTAAAGTACCTACAATCATGCTATCAATGTTGCGCATGGCTAGATGTGAAAATATTACTGCAGGACTAGAAATAGCAGCTTTTATCCCTGCAGCATTTTGCTCCAACCACTTTCTAGATTTTTCTTCAAAAGCTAGCATTTCAGTAGTACTAAGTGTTTTTAACGTAGTTGAAATACGTGTTGATGATTTATCTACATTAATTTGATCATTAAGATCCAAACCATAAGGCAATGACATTTCATAGAGCAATAGATATTGTGCAGCTAATTCTCGATTGTCCGGTAGTGAATAAAGCTTTTCATCATCGCCATGCATATTTTTATTCAGACGTTTGAAAGTATCTGAAACAGCATTCACATGCATCACTTCTGATTGATTTCTAGTCCAAGCAACAAATTCATCCATAACATTTAGAAACTGTGGCTCACTTATACCACCAGAATCACTGCTCTCCAGTGAAAACTGAATGCTATATAGCCCGGTTACTTTATCTGCTACGTAATCTGTATGACGTCGGAACTCTATCGATTCATCAAAGTATTCTACAAACTTATCATTAATTTCATTGCGTGGAATTACTGCTATAAAACCAATTATGACTAAGCCCATTGCCCACAGTAGTGTTTTACGTTTTGCTATTACAAATTCAGCAATGCCTTGCATGAGTTTAGTTTTTTTATCCACCCGCTGCTTAACTTTGAACGGCAAAATTGCAACTACAGCTGGCAAAAAGAAGATAGACAATATAAATGCATAGGTAACACCCATGGCTGTAATATTTCCAAGATCTCGAAATGGTGGCACATCGCTGAAATTTAAACTCAAAAATCCAATTACTGTGGTTAATGAAGTCAAAAAGATAGGATTGAAATTAACACGTAATGATTCTTTGATCGCTGTGAATTTATCCATACCAGTACGCATAGAATTTAAAAACGTAGTTAGGAAGTGAACGCAGTCTGCTACCGCTAAAGTAAGAATCATGGTCGGAGCCGATGCTGAAGGTGGCGTTAACTTGAACCCAAACCAACCAGCTGTACCCATGCCCATCATAATAGAAAGTATAATGACAATTAATGCAGCTATGGTTGCACTTATACTACGCAAGAATAAATACAACCCAATAATGATGGCTAAGAATGCGAATGGTATTAAATTCTTCATGTCGCTAATACTGGCTTCTGGAAATGCATTGTTCATCATTACTATGCCAGTGGTATACACATCCAATTCTGGATATTCCTGCTCAAATTCTTTAATCATATTGCGGGTGAAAGACACCACCTCTGGGCCTTCAGTAATTTCATTCTTACCAGGCAATTCAATAGTAACGTTCACACCTGCAGCATTTGCGGACTCTGATACCAAACGATGAACAAGTAACGGTTCATTTAATGCAACGTTCTTTATATAAGCTAAATCATCAGCACTGAGGTTATCTACATCATCTACCAAATCGATAACAATTAAATCGTCTTGTTCAGCATAGGTATGTTGAAAATTAGTTATCGAATCAACTCGAATTGAATATGGGATTTGCCATGAACCTTCAGTGAGTTCTTTTAATGCACTTAAGTATTTTCTGTTAAATACTTCACCATCCTTTGGATCCAACATAATGTATATGTTGTCGTTTTTAGTATAAGTATCTTGTAATGCTTCAAACTCGAGCAACTGAGGGTTATCTTCACTGAAGAAATAACGATAATCATTAGTAAAAACTAAATTTTCACCGCCCCTTGCTAGCATGAAGGCTGACACAAGCGTTATTATCACAACAACATAACGCCATCGAAGTATCCAATCTGAATATTTGCTAAGCATGCTGACTCCTTAAGTTCTTAGACTTTGAAGATAGTCCATTACACTTTCTCCACATTGGTAAAGCATTTTTTTACTACGCGCATTTTTTGCAAGTCCCATACACCCTTCAAGGCTTGCGACAATCATGGTTGCAACACTAGTTGCGTTAATTTCTTTTTTCACAAAACCTTTATCTTGCCCGTTTTTAAAAGCCGTCTCTGTACCTGTTCGCCAAGCTTCATAAACAAATTCAACACGGGAACGAAAGCCTTCATCTACTGGTGCCATTTCTTGAGCGAGGTTATTCAGAGGGCAACCACAATATATGTCTTCTTCCGTTAGTTCTTGGCCTGCCTGCTTAATTATTTGGATTAGTCCAGTTACAGGATCATCTGTTTGCAACAGCGGCTGCACCCATTGCTGTTGAATTTGTTCAGCGAGAATCTCATCTACTACTGCATAACCCAAAGCTAGTTTAGTAGGAAAGTAGTGATAAAGTGCACCCTTAGTTACATTAGTATTCGCTAAAATTTTTGAAAGACTTGCTGCTTGAAAACCACGCACATGAATTTCTTCATACGCTGCTTGTAAAATAACTTGCCGGGTTGCGAGTTCTTCTTCAGTATCTGTTGCTGCAGTTTGCATAAGTTAATTCTTTGTTATTCGTTACATACCGATTGGTATGTTATACATACCAATCGGTATGTATGTCAACTGCTAGAATAAGTAATTGTTTTATATATGAAAAAAGCTGCATTACATAAGGGTCTTTTTATCACAGGTACCGATACGGATGTAGGTAAGACTTATATCGGCTCACAAATCGTAGCTTTGTTACATCAAGAGGCTATATCAGTTGTTCCTCGTAAACCAATTGAATCTGGATGCAAGATTATCGATGAAGAGCTACAGCCTGATGATGCTAAACACTACTATGAAGCTGTACAGAAAAAAATTCCGTTGGTAGATATTTGCCTATATCGTTTCGAACCAGCTATTTCTCCTCAACGCGCCGCACGATTGGTTAATCAACCGATAACCGTCAAGGAGGTACAACAAGCTTGTCTAGATAAAGTTAACGAAGACGACTTCTTATTTATTGAAGGAGCAGGAGGTTTTTATTCGCCATTATGTGAAGATGGTTTAAATGCAGATCTTGCAAGATTGATGCAGCTCCCGGTTATATTAATTGCTAATGATCAATTAGGATGCATAAATCATATATTATTAACAGCAGAAGCCATTCGCCATAATGATCTAGTATTATGCGCAGTTATTCTGAATAGCAAAGACGCTAAACAGGATGATGCTATGAATAATCTTGAAGATCTTAAATCACTTCTTGATGTCCCTATTTTTTCAATTACGAGAAACCAGAATATTGATATAGATTCTACATTAGGGAAGCATCTAATAAGTATTTCAAAATAAAAGGGCTGCAATAAGCAGCCCTTTTATTAATAACAACGTTAAAGAAATGTTACATATTGTAGCCAGTTTCTTCATGTTGAGTAACGTCCAAACCCTGTGTCTCATCTTGTTCATCAACACGTATTCCAATGATTATATTTATCACTTTTAAAATAATAAAGGTTGCAACAACTGTCCAAACAAGCACAGCGAGTACACCTTGAATCTGCACACCCACTTGTGAACTTATAGTCATACCTTCTGCAAGACCTACCCCACCAAATTTTTCAGCAACAAACACACCTGCCAATATAGTTCCTAATATTCCGCCTACTCCGTGAACAGGGAATACGTCTAGTGAATCATCAATCCTAAGCACGCGCTTAATAAAGTTAGTTGCAATGAAACAAATAATACCCGCCGAAGCACCAATAATTAATGCGCCCATTGGGCCCACAAAACCAGATGCAGGAGTGATCGTACCAAGACCTGCAACCATACCGGTTACGATACCAAGTACACTTGGTTTTCCGTATTTAATCCATTCTGCAAACATCCAAACTAGTGAACCTGTTGCAGCACTAATGTGCGTTACCAACATTGCCATCCCTGCGTCTCCACTTGCAGCCACGGCACTACCCGCATTAAAACCGAACCAGCCGACCCATAACATACCAGCACCTGTAACAGACATGGTTAAATTATGTGGTGGCATTGCCGTTCTAGGAAAACCTTTACGATTACCCAATACTATTGCAGCAACAATTGCACCAGCACCTGCCGTTAAGTGAACTACTAAACCGCCGGCAAAATCTAATACGCCTTTTTCACCTAACCATCCACCACCCCACACCCAGTGACAAACTGGAAGATAAACGACTACTAGCCATAAAACTGAAAACCAAATCATCGCGGAAAATTTCATGCGTTCCGCAAAACCACCAACAACTAAAGCTGGTGTAATAATTGCAAAGGTCATTTGAAACATTACAAATACAGTTTCAGGAATAGTGGTAGCTTGAGGGGCTACCGAACTACGAGATACCTCGCCTAAAAATAAATTAGAAATACCTCCTAGCCAATCATTTAATGCCCCACCATCACTAAACGCAAAGCTATAACCAAACACTAACCATACAAGAGATGCTAAGCAGGTAATCGCAAAGCATTGCATCAAAACCGATAATACATTTTTGCTACGCACTAATCC
>JABDMD010000142.1 GCA_013001685.1 Gammaproteobacteria bacterium
TAAACGTTATCGGTTTCCTTCTGACATTATTCAGCATGCCGTCTGGCTCTACTATCGTTTTAATGTTAGTCATCGCGATATCGAAGATCTGTTAGCAGAGCGTGGTATTGAAGTCAGCTACGAGTCCATTCGTTTATGGTGTAACAAATTTGGTCCGCACTATGCCCGACGATTGAGACGTCGACACCAAGGATATGGCGATACATTTTATATCGATGAAGTGTTTGTAAAGATTCAAGGTAAGCAACAGTACTTGTGGCGCGCAGTGGATCAGGATGGCGAAGTGGTTGATGTGTTTCTACAAGCACGTAGAGCCGGTGCGGCAGCCAAGCGTTTCTTCAAACACCTGATCAGAAAACATGGCAACGAGCCGAGAAAAATAGTGACGGATAAGTTAAGGAATTACGGCGTCACACACCGAGAACTTAT
Source organism: Gammaproteobacteria bacterium (assembly GCA_013001685.1). Classification (GTDB taxonomy): domain Bacteria; phylum Pseudomonadota; class Gammaproteobacteria; order UBA4575; family UBA4575; genus JABDMD01. The sequence goes on from JABDMD010000142.1 coordinate 430, forward strand.
TCCAGAATCCATTCTTGACGCATCGAAATATGCGAACAACCGAGCAGAGCTTTCACATCAACCGACACGCGTCAAGGAGCGAGGCATGTGGCGATTCAAAACGGTGCAACAAGCGCAACGCTTTTTAAGCACCCATGCAGCAGTATACAATCTGTTTAATCTTGGCCGCCATTTAGTATCCGCTAAGCATTTTCACCAACTTAGAGAGAATGCCTTTGCATCTTGGAAACGTGCTGCGGTATTATAAAATACGTTTAAATAGAGATTCATTGATGCAAAGAAGTTAACTTGTCAGTACCGTTAAACGTACTATAAACCTGGTACGGGCTCTTTCCACAATTCACGTACACCTGCGGGTAATTGCTGCTTAACTTGATCAATTTCACCACCAGTGATTTGATGTGTGAGCACTTTAAATACTGCCTGTATGGTTAGCTCCATATCGTCATCACTTAAACCTGGTAAATTTTTCGAAACTTCAGCAACAAAATCTTCTTTATGACGATACTTGAGTGGTTTGCCAGAGCGTGTCCAACCTTCATAGTAAAATCCTCTAATAAGCATAGGAAGTTGTGCACCTAAATGCATCGCCTCATCGACCATTAACCGATCTCGTATAGCATGTAATACTGCTCTCAGTGCAGAATAGGCTTGTTGTGAATTTTCAACACCAGTCTCATCCATAATTGCATGTAACCAAACGAATGTTTTTTGAAGCGTTGTATCAAATATTTTTATTCCAGTTGAGCTCATTTTGTACCTCAATAGTTTGTTTGCAAATATATAAATATTTTTAAAGTGCTTAAATAGTAGAGTAGAGGCCTAATCTGTATACTCTCTAAAGCAAAACTATAGGTATATGAGAATTAGCACATATTGTCCTACGTCAATGAAACAGAAATTTTTATATAGTTATTGTTTAAAGAATAATTGATAAGACATAAATTATTTTTGTAGCTATTCCTCAATGGCTTAATAACAAGTGGGATTATTGCATATGTTTATTCCAGGTCTGGCTCTCCAGAGTAACGTAGAATCATCGCACGACTAATGTCGCGCAGTTCAACTGCTGCAGACCATTGTGAACCTTGCGGCATGATGGGTTTTATAACAATAACGCTTACTATGCCGCGACGTGGAAAACTGGAGCCTGACCTGAGAATAGAGCGTGTGCCATGTATTGAGATGGGTACGACAGGTACATTCGTTGTTGCGGCCGTGGTAAATGCACCCATCCGAAACGGCAGCAGTCCTGGACTGCGTGTGAAGGTGCCTTCAGGGAAAAAGAATAGCGATTGACCTGACAATATAGATTGCACTGCACGTTGCGCACCGGCTACCCCTTGTTCTTGATCAAACCGTTCTACAAACTCTGCTCCAATACGTCGCAAAAACACACGTGGAAAAAATCGTTGTTCAAGTTCTATTTTGGTAATGAAGGTAAGCTTAATCGGTAAAGCGGCTAATAAGACTGCGCCATCAAGATAACTTGCATGATTAGCAACAAATACACATGTTTGATCACTTGGTAAACTATTTATGCCTTCCACCTTTATAGGTATTCGGCAAAGGTAAAAAAGCAGTTTTGCGCATATACGCATTACAGCCCAACGCCAGTTTAAACGCGGTAATAATGCAACCAACAACCACACGACAGGCACAAGTAACCAAAATATTAATTGAGCATATGCAGCATAACTTAGATTCGATAATTTTCTGCGCGTGTCACGCATACGAGGTAATAATGACGAGAGGCTGAGGCGTATATACTGTCTCCAGATTGCTTTATGTTCTCCGCTAATTTCTCCTTCATCATACAGTTCACGCATCGTTGCACGCCGAATTTTCCCACTTGATGTTTTTAAAACGGTATGTGGTGGTCCTAATATTATTTCATCAGGTGGCATAGTTAATAATTCGGTAGTAACAGAATTAATATTTTGTTTTAGTGCCTCTATCGCAGCTTCATCAGTTTCACGTGTTTCTGCCATGACGATTATTCGTTCTGTACCTGACGCAGGATCTGTGCTGCCTATAATGGCTACACAACCTTTGCGTATGCCCGGGATATTTCCAATAGCCTCTTCGGTTTGGTATGGATATATATTGTGCCCACCGCGAATGATAATATCTTTGGTACGACTGGTTAGATAAATGTCACCTCTTGCAATGTAAGCAAGATCTCCTGAATTTAACCAATCACCATCAAACAGATCTCGTGTAGATTCTGAATTACGAAAATAACCAGTTGTTGCTGAAGGCCCTTTAAATTGAAGTTGTCCAACTTCACGTTCTGGTAACTCACGGCTTGTGGAGTCAACAATGCGAATTTCATAACTAGGTAATGGTTGCCCACAAGCTACAAACTCTAAACTGTTTATTTCATTTTCACTTGCAGGATTTGCTTTACCTAAAGTGGTAAAAGTTTCCGCCTGTACGCAATCGATAATCGGCCCTCTATCAAGAGGCGGAAATGCCAAGCCAACACCCACTTCCGCAAGGCCATAGACGGGGCTCATGGCTTCTGGGCGAAATCCGTATGCACTAAAGCGTGTACTAAATTGGCGAATGGTTTGTGGGCTAACAGGTTCAGCGCCATTGAAAGCAAATCGCCAAGAGCTTAAATCTAAACCTTTGATGTCTTTGTTTTGCAATTTATTTAAACACAAACCATAAGCAAAGTTTGGTGCAGCAGATAAGGTGCCGCGATATTTATGTATCATCCACAACCAACGACTTGGATTGGTTAAAAAAGAGAGTGGTGACATCAATACTAAGGGGCATGCATGATACAAACTTCCAAACCAAGCCCCAATTAACCCCATGTCGTGATATAGCGGTAGCCAACTTACAAAGGTGTCGGTAGATTTTGCCTGTACGGCTTCGCCCATAATTCTAATGTTCGCCAAAAGTTGGGCATGCGTTAAGATGACACCTTTAGGATTTCCTGTACTACCCGAAGTATATTGTAAAAAAGCAATATCTTGAGAACGAAGAATAGGTGGGCTAAGTTGGTCTCGGGATACCGTTAGCTCTTGCGGGGTGACAACGCTATGCAAACTACTCACTTGCCCTTTTAGCAAACGTGCTGCTATTTTAGCTTCGGGCACGGTAATCAGTATAACCGCTTGTGAATTAGTAAGAATACCAGCTTGACGACGCATATGGTCTTCGAACTGAGAAGGCCGGAATGGAGGATATATTGGAACTGGAATTCCTCCAGCAAGTAGAATACCAAAAAAACTAAACAAATAATCTCCACTGGTAGGCAACATGATTGCCACCGTTTGACCGGGACTTAGAGATAGTTGTTGTAAACCCGTCGCTACAGCTTGCGCTGATATAAGAAGTTTTTCGTAGCTAATTTTTTCAGGTTCTTTTTCTTCTTCATATAGATAAACGTGTATACGTTGCGGATGTTTTTGCTGGTGCCATTCAAGCATCTCTACTAACGTATTTACACCATGTGGCATGTTTTCTACTTCAGTTAGTTCGGGCTTTTGTATTTCCTGCCAAGAAGTATTTTGTTGTTGGGTTTGCGCACTTAATATTGCTTGAAACAAATCTCGAGGTGTTTCAGCTCTGCTAAGGACTTGGTCAGGCAGGCTTACATCATATGTTCGTCTAATTCTTAGTAGCAGTTCCACTCTCGATAAGCTGTCAAAACCTAGATCTTTGTCTAGTAAGCTATCTAATGTTATCTGAATGGTATCTTTATACCCTGGGTGTAGTTCAAGCACGAGTTGTCTTATTAAGTTTAGAAAACTATCGGTTTGGTTGTTAGACGCTGATTCGTCTTGTTTACGATGTTTGCTATTAGTAAAAGTGCTCATTGGTTTATTTATTCAATATATAGAGAACATAAGTTTAGATGTAAAAAAAATTTATGATAATCATGACTTTGTTTGATCGATATATAACTAATCGAGGTAATAATGGCTATGCATGGTAGTGAAAGAACTAATGCTGAAAATTTATTGATAATCATTACGCACTTAAAAGTTATGTATATATAGTTAGGTGTTTGTAAAGTTTTTAAGTCTTTGTTAATTGCTTATTTGTAAATAGTTAGTATTGATTTAGCTCAATAAAATATGCATTTATGATTAATAATTAACTGGATGCTTGTATCTGTAAATTCAGTATCATAATAGCAGCTTCTCTGGGTTAAATATTTTTCTATATTTTAATTACTCTCCATAATTATTACCGATTCAAAAAAGTATTGATAGAAATCAAGACATAATATTAATTCAGATATAGTATTTAAAAGAGTGTGATAAGAAACATTTTACGTGACGTTAAATTGAAAGATATAAAACTTGGAATATTCTGTTGCTTAGATTTATTTTTAATTCTAGGTCTATGTGGGTGTGCTTCGAAATTCATATTGGGAGATGGGTTTAGTGTTATGGGCGAACTTCGCAACGTGCATGGAAAACAGCTGAATGTTTGTACCATTGAATTACAAAGTCAAGATGGAAAAATAATTTCTGGGCCAGACAATATTCCAGGAAAATTTCATAAGGTGTTTATTGTGGCTTTGCATGAAGCTGATTATTTAATAAGTATTACATGTCCAGGTTTTAAAACTTACCAAATCACGGCAACATATGGGGAAGACGTTACACACATTCGACCATTGAGAATTGGAAAGATTACGATGGAATCATTGTCTCTACAATTTTAATGATCGAATTAATTGCATTATTTATGTGCGATGATGTGATGACAGGTAGAGGTATTGATCAAGTGATGCCTCATTCTTGTGATCCCAAACTATATGAACATTTCATGAAAAGCGCAAAAGGATATGTTGACCTTGCCGAAGATAAGAATGGCATGCTTCAAAAGCCTATTAGTTATTCCTATATTTGGGGTGATGCGCTAGAGGAAATGAAAAGCATGAAGGCAGATACCAGAATTATTAATCTGGAAACAAGTGTAACTAAGAGTAATGATTATTGGGAAGATAAAAGCATCAATTACAGAATTCATCCTAATAACATCTCGTGTGCATGGCGAATTAGTAATCAAACAATTTAAAGAACAAATTTTACGAGGGAAAATTGAAATACCTGATATTTCCCTGTTAATGAATCGATAGATAAAAACTGATTTTGTCTATGTACATAGAAACACTATAGAATTTGGCGAAAGAGTAGTTTCCGGGAGGTTAATTTATAAATGTTTCCTGTAAATTAGCTGTTTAACAGGGAAGTTATATTTATATATAGATAGAGTAGGGTTCACAACAGACTCCAACCACTGCCAACCAGTCTTGTCTCTTGCAAGAGACACTAAAAGTTCATCTGAAAAGCGCTATTTCTGCAGGGATTTGGAAATTGCCAGAGAGTGAAAGAGTGAAGCCTTGGGTGTGGAGAAAACAGAAAAGAGGCGGATAAGATTCTTGACGAGGAAAAATGAAAAGTCGGAAACAAGTAGCAGGTTTTATATTTCAGTCAACTTATCTTATAACTGTAAGTACAATTCCAATAATCCCTACTAGCACTGTAATTGTTAACACTATCCAAACTACTTTAATTAGGGGATGTTTTCTTTTATCTTCTTTCTCATCTTCTCTCATCGTATTATTCTTTGCTTTATACTTTATTTGATAGATATTTGCCTATTATCACCTCCTGCCTAATTACATCATTGAGGTAGATCAATTCCTTGAACCCCCTAATCCCTTATTTTGTATGTCAAGTGCCTGATTCTTTGTTGGGCTTATATAAATAATAAATGGGATTAATTCATTATAAACTTAATAAACACATCAATGATTAGATCCTTCACGCTCACCTTTTTTTGTTGCTGAGTTTTTCAGCTATGGCGAGTGAGTGCAATAAAGGACACTGGGTTCAAGAAAGTAAGAGTGATGAAAGCATTGTGATTCTTGAAGACGACTCAGTTTGGCAGATTGCTCCAATTGATAGGGCACACACGGTTAATTGGCTTCCTGAAACTAAAATTACTGCCTGTGAAGCTAAGCTTATAAATGCTGATGGCGGTGAAGCTGCAGAAGCAATAAGAATTAAATAATTGTAAAAGATGCTAATGAAGAAACTCCTAATAGCAGTTTTACTTTTTTATATTAGTGTTATTCCCGCACAATCAGTAGAAAGAACCGGAAACGACCTTCTGTAAGAGTGTCTTGAATGGAAAAAAATGTATGAATATGGCACATCTAACCCTAACGTTGCATATCAGGCGGGAGAATGTGTTGCCTACATACAAGGCATTGCTGATTCTTTGTATATTCAAAAAAGATATTGCCCTGGCAGTTCGATTTATACACAAAGAACAAGGGCTGTTATTGAATATTTAGAAAACAATCTCGATGCACTTGATGAGGATAAAATGCAGCTAACAATAGCTGCACTAGTTTCAACTTTTCCCTGCAAATGAAAAAGAACATTTTCCTGAAAGCAGACATTAGAACTTACCACTTCTAACT
>JABDMD010000157.1 GCA_013001685.1 Gammaproteobacteria bacterium
AATTGGGCCAAGAGCGTTTTTAAAGCATACCTATATATAGATGCCTCAAATTATGTCGATAGCCGAAAGCTTTAACAAACAAGAAATCATTGATGCAACTGATCAATGCGTGATGTGCGGTTTATGCTTACCTCATTGCCCTACTTATACACTTGCACAAACTGAACCAGAATCTCCGAGAGGTCGCATCGCACTAGTACGCGCCTTATATGAAGGAAAATTAGATTCAAGTGAAACTATAATTTCGCATTTAGGTAATTGCCTAACGTGTATGAACTGTGAACATGTATGCCCAGCAAATGTTAATTACGAAAAAATCATCGATGCTGGTCGCGCTGTTACTTACATGCAAAATAGTTTGCTGGGACTTTCTCAACAATCCACACTGTTATTTGCATTAAGTAACGCTAGAGCAAGAAAATTTTTTAAAGCATGCATTTATATTTTTAGAACACTTGGTTTAATTCGTTTGCTACCTAAGACTCGATTATTTAGCTTACTACCTGAAACTAACAATACCCTAGCAAATATCACTGCGCATAAATCAAATGGCCCTACAATAGCAATTATCAACTCCTGTGCAGGCGACCTTGTTAGTGACGAGACACTGACAGCAGCAACATTAGTTTTATCTAAACTAGGCTACAGCGTTGTTGAACAAAAACAAACATTATGTTGTGGAGCGCTACATCAACATTCAGGCGACTTGAAAACCGCAAAAGAATTAAGACAGAAATTTATACATTCCATAAATCAACAGAATCCGTACTATCTAGTTAGCTTAGCAACTGGTTGCGGAGCACAGATTAAACGCTATGCCGAACTCGATGATATTTCAGCAGAACAACTTAGTAAAAAAATATTTGATGTAAACGAATTTGTATTACAACAAATCAACAAAACTAGTCTTAGTTTTAGGCCATTGGCTAAGAAAGTCTATCTACATAAACCTTGCTCACAAGCTCAAGTAATAAATGATGCAACCGTTGTTGAACAATTATTGAATAATATCCCTGAAATAGAGTTGGTCACATTTGAAGACAAGTTAGCATGTTGCGGTGCTGGCGGTATGAATACTCTTGCTCAAAGTGAGCTTGCAAAGCATCTTGTTGAAAACAAAATTTTAGAGTTAAAAAATACCACTGCAAATTGTCTGGTAAGCAGTAACATTGGTTGCGCACTGCATTTTCAAGCCCAGTTAAAGAATGAGAATACCCATGTACAGGTATGCCACCCCATCACATTACTCGCTCAACAGATGGTATAATTTAGTTATGCGTAGTTTCAATACAACTGATCATTTTCTTTCGCAAATCGATAAAGGATTACGCACCCTGATGGTTAAACCTAATGCCAGAAAATTAACTTCACCCGCGGATAACGTTGATAGCAAATCCGAATTAAATGAAAATGATAAAAAAATATCGGCACGCTTAATGCGAGTAAACCATGCAGGTGAAGTTGCTGCACAAGGTCTTTATCTTGGACACTCACTAATGGCGAAAGATGAAAGCATTAAGCAAAAATTTAATCAATCCGCACAAGAAGAAGAAGCTCATTTAAGCTGGTGCGATAAACGTCTTGATGAACTTCAAGATCGACCCAGTGTATTTGCGCCTGTTTGGTATCTTGGTTCTTATGCAATGGGTGCAGCAGTTGGTGTATTGGGAGACAAATGGTCTTTAGGTTTTGTTTCAGAAACCGAAAAACAAGTGGTAAAGCATATAGACAAACATCTATCGCGTTTGCCTGAAGACGATATTAAAAGTCGTGAAATTTTATTAAAGATGCGTGAAGAAGAAGCGATGCATGATAAAAATGCTCAAGCTGCTGGAGCCTATGAATTACCACAACTAGCAAAAGTATTAATGAATTCTGTGTCGAAAATAATGACAAAAACTTCTTACTGGATCTAACTTAAACACCCAAGTCAAAGAAGCTTATTTAGCCTAAAGAGTTGATACCATAGAAAATCTCACTCATCTCTTTTTTCAATTTTTCTTCAATTTTTTCTTGTTCTTTTAATTCAAGCTCGTTGACACCCTTTCCAAATAAGTAATTATCAAGCTTAAAATCATTTAATAGCATCTTAGTGTGAAATATATTTTCCTGATCAACATTCATATCAATCATCTGATACTGATTTTTTGTTTTCTCAGATAAAAAATCTTGAATTGTAGTAATTTCATGATCGATGTAATGCTTCAAACCATCTACATCTCTAGTAAAACCACGCACTCTATAGTCCAAAATCACTATATCTTCATCAAAACTGTCAACCAGATAGTCTAGGGCCTTCAGGGGTGAAACTCGCCCGCAGGTTGAAACATCGATATCTACACGAAAAGTACTGATGCCATTATCAGGATGATACTCAGGGTAGGTATGTGCCGTTACATGACTTTTATCTAAATGAGCAACAGCAGATTGCTTTGATATTTTTTGAGCTTCTACAAACGGTGTGTCTTCTTCAGAAAAAATTGCTTCGGCTAGAGTAGGCTCTTCAGAAATCAAGCATGCCACACTTGCTCCACGTGGCTCATAATCATAGACTGACATATTCAGAATACTTGCGCCGATCCTTTTTGTAACTTCAATCAATACAGCTTCCAAACGTGCAGCATTATATTCCTCATCTACATATTCTAAATACTCTTGTTGATGCTCTGGAGTGAGCGCATAACAAATATCATAAAAATTAAAACTTAATGTCTTAGTTAGATTATTAAAACCATGTAATTTTATTTTAGAATCGCCAAGTTCCATGTATATCGGTTCCAGTTTTAATTTCTTTTTATATTCTTTGTTACTGGCTTTTGACTAAAAATTACAGCCTTAACCCATCTCGTAGTCATAGGTAATTTCTACATTGGGTCGCAACATCTTTGCCACAGAACAATATTTTTCAGCTGACAACTCCACGGCTCGTTTTACATGTTTTTCATTTAACTCGTCACCACCGATAATGAAATGCATGTGAATTTTTGTAAACACTGCCGGAATATCATCGGCCCGCTCGGCATCAATTCCTATTTGACAATCCTTCACTTTTTGCCTGGATTTTTCGAGTATTTCAACCACATCAAATGCACTACAACCTCCTAAACCCACTAAAACCATCTCCATAGGCCGCGCTGCTAGATTTCGGCCTCCATGCTCGGGAGGACCATCCATCGTCAATGAATGACCACTTCCGGTCTCAGCTTGGAAAGCTCGTTGCTCTAACCACTTGATTCGTACTTGCATTGCTACCGTTTGATCCTTTTTACTATCGACATCAGTAAGTTATCTGGAATAGACTACTAAAAATAACGATTTTTGAACTTGACCTTGAACAATCCAAACCCAGCTGTACCAATACAGGAACCTGTTGTGGACCGATTTCTTGCACATTGCCATACAAAGCGTTATGCCTCTGGGAATCGCATTATCCATGCGGGCGACCCTTCTAATACCCTGTATTACATCACGCATGGTTCTGTAAAGATTATGCTTGAAGATGATACTGGGCATGAAATGGTTTTGGCATATCTCAACAAAGGTGATTTTTTTGGAGAGATGGGATTGTTTGCAGAAAACGAACGCAGTGCTTTGGTAATTGCTAAAGAACAATGCGACGTTGCAGAAATTCAATATTCAAAATTTCGCGAATTGGTACAAACCGACCCTGATATCTTAATGCATATGGCAGGCCAGCTTGCCAAACGCTTGCGTGATACCAGCCGAAAAGTGATTGACTTGGCCTATTTAGATGTTACCGGCCGTGTTGCACATACTTTACTAGATTTAGCCAAACAACCAGATGCTATGACTCATCCTGAAGGTATGCAGATTCGCATAACTCGCCAAGAGATCGCCAAGATTGTCGGCTGCTCTCGAGAGATGGCGGGCCGAGTTCTAAAAGAGCTACAGCAACAAGGATTAATTTCTGCGCATGGTAAGACTATTGTGGTCTACGGCACTCGCTAAACGTTAGCTTTCAAAAACCTATTTGATATTCTCAATCTGGCTTTCGCCAAAATAACTATTGCGCCTAAATGATTGTCCTTAGTAATGTTATAGTATAACATTACGTATATGTGGCAAAGACACCAACATAGTCAATGTATTAAAGAAGCACTCAGCAAGGCTGAGCAAATCTGCATCGATCACCAATGTCGACTCACACCTATTCGCAAAAAAGTATTGGAGCTAATCTGGAAAAGCCATAAACCCATTAAGGCTTATGACTTATTAGCACAATTGAGCTCAGAAGATTTCATCGAAAAGCCTCCCACAGTCTATCGCGCACTCGAATTTTTAATCGATAACAATTTAATTCATCGCATTGAGAGTCAGAATGCTTACATTGGATGCAACACCGATCATGAAACTTTAGACAGCAAATTTCTGATCTGTGACCAATGCAATGAAGTGGAAGAACTAAGCGAACCGAAGATCAATAAAACGCTTAGTGAAATCAGCAAGAAACAGGGCTTTATACCCAGCCTTGTAAATGTAGAAATTCATGGCACTTGCTCACAGTGCGCTCAGCACTAACCTAAGGGTAATCAAGAAAACACGATGCAACATGAAACCTTTGACCGCTTTGCGATCGCACTATCTAGCTTGTGCGTAATTCACTGCATAGCTTTACCCATTGTCGCAAGTGTAACTCCTTTATTAATGTCTACAATCAATCACGGCAACGCCGTGCATGAGTTTTGGTTTCACCAATTCATTCTTATATTCATCATACCTGTTAGTGTGCTTGCTTTAGTTGCAGGTTTTCGCTGCCATAGAAAAAACTTACCCCTGCTGCTTGGTAGCATAGGTTTAAGTATTTTGGTAATTGTTGCTCTATTTGCAGAACAACTCATTTCACTACAACTTATGTCTCATACTGGTGAGACAATTTTGACTGTTATTGGTGGGGTGATTCATGCAGCTGGGCATATCACCAACGCACTAGCAACTAAAGCTTCCCACGCAACCAGTTGTTCAACTGCACATTAATTAAATACAGTAACTATTCTTCCTCAAATAGGTTACTTACCCATGAATGCAACTTTGCATGACCCGGTATACCTGACACTTGCTTTTTCATTTGAAGAATCTGCAGAGCCTGCTGCTACAGCAATCTGACCTATATTAATAGATACCCCCGTATTAATAGATACCCCCGTTGTTCTGGGCTTAGGAAAACGTTTAGTCTCTCTAGTATTTTTAACAAAACCTTTAAAGGGCTGGCCATCAACAAATATTTTTACTTCTGCAAATTCTGGTGCAGTTTTACCATCAGCCTCTTCAGCACGATTATATAAGTGATCTAACTCTTCGTCACTTAATTCATCTTGCTTTGTTTCAATTTCCAACATAAGAAGGTCGTAAGGTGATTGTGCATAATATTTAGTTTCTCCCCTCTCACTAATGAGTTCATCAATATGTTCATCATATTCTGTACCTATGTCTATTCGTATACTGTGCTTTTGAATTTCTTTTGTTATAGAAATTGAAAATATAGTTACATCAGAATCATCTTTATTCTGATACATTAGTAAACAATTTTTTTCATCACCTATAATTTGAATTGATTCTGAATTTGCAAATCTATAATAGCCATTGTGTTCTCAGCAGAATCGAAATAAATAGGCAACAAACATAACAGCACCAGCAATAAAAAATTTCTTCGTATACAGCTTCCTTTATAATTAAATTAATAAATTTTCTTCAATCGGATGATACACGCTAGAGACCTCTATAAGCGTTTTCGCAGTTAACCCCGGTACACCATACACTTTGGCTGTTACCCCATAATCTGTTTTGATTTTCTCTAGTAAAAGATCAAAATCGCCGTCTCCTGATAACAGCACGACAACATCTACCTCTTTAGCTTTGTCCATCACATCAATCGTGATGCCTACATCCCAATCACCTTTTGCAGAACCATCACTACGTTGAATATACGGTTTAAGCTTTACCTTAAATCCAATATGTTCCAATGCTTTTTGAAACTTGTGCTGCTTATCATCACCCTTTTGTGTGGCATAAGCATTTGCAATCACAATCTTGCCTTCCGCACTTAGCTGCTTCCACAACTCTCTATAATTGAATTGACGTCCATAAGCATCACGTGTGGTGTAATAAATATTTTGCACATCAGCAAAAATAGCGATGGTTTTCATATTGTTATCTGCATAAGTGTTAATAATGTAAGGTTAATTGCTAAAGCAATAGTAACCCTATAAAGTGTACATACTATTTATCTAAATCAGGACTCACTGCTTAGTGACGTATAACTGAACCTTTTCAGCATTTAAAGCTTCACTCCATACGCTTCTTCTCAGACTGACCCAGAAAAGGGTATCTATAAGTGGCATTGCACATGCCATTACTAAATTAATTTTAGTCAAGACTTGTTCGTTTTGACAAAGGAGCGCTTCGCATGGAAGAAATGCAACACGTACTATATAACCCTATTTATCTTGTTTTGGGCATTGCACTCGTATACATCGCATGGAGCAATCTGTCAGGCAATAATTAATAACACTTAATTTAGCGAGCATATGGGTCGTTAGCACAGGAATATGTGAGTAAGGTTCGCATCTTGGGTGGTGCGTTCAGATCAAATCTTTCTTTAAAGTATGTCCGCTTTCGGCCAATAGCGACCATTCACTTAGATTAAATATTCACTCTTTATTGTTGCAGTTGCCTGAAGCTAGGCACAACGCATATAGGGCTTGTAACTAATGCGACATAAGTATAGGTATTTCCGCGTTTCTTGATATTTCAAGAGTTACACCACTTAATAC
>JABDMD010000004.1 GCA_013001685.1 Gammaproteobacteria bacterium
GAACAAATACGATGTGCAAATATTTGCAGAAATTGTGGATGCACCCACCATGTCCGTTGCTGATATCATTAAACACGCACAAAAATATAAAGAAGATGGCGCTAATGTTATCGACCTAGGCTGCCTGCCAAGTACACACTTCCCTCACTTAAGTGAATCGGTGCAAGCCCTTAAATCTGAAGGCTTCATGGTCAGCGTAGATTCATTAACTCCAGAGGATTTAGTTATTGGAGGTAAAGCAGGAGCTGATTTTTTACTTAGCTTAAGTGAAAAAAACCTTTGGGTATTAGATAAAGTTGACTCAATTCCTATCCTAATAGGTGACCCTCCTTCTGATGCACGATCTTTGTACCGCGCAATTGATATCTTATCTAAACAAGGACGAAACTTTATTGCAGACTCCATTCTCGATCCCATTCATTTCGGCTTAACAGAATCAATTGTTCGTTACCGCAATTTACGTAAACGTTATCCAGATATTGAAATAATTATGGGCATCGGCAATCTTACTGAACTTACTCATGCCGACTCTGCCGGCACTAATGCATTATTACTTGGGATTATCTCCGAATTAGAAATTAGACATGTACTAGCAACGGAAGTTAGTGAGCATTGTCGTTATGCGGTACGAGAAGCCGATTTAGCACGCCGAATTATGTATGCATCGAGAATCGACAGCATTCCACCTAAAGGTTACGACAATGGTCTGATGGCATTACATGAGCGTAAACCATTCCCATATAGTATCGATGAAGTAAAAGAATTTGCTGCAGAAATTAAGGATTCAAATTTTCGCATCCAAGTTAGCGATGAAGGTATTCACACCTATAACCGTGATGGCATGCATACCAGTACTGACCCGTATGAAATCTACCCTAAATTAAATGTTGAAGACGATGGTGGACATGCTTTTTACTTAGGAGTAGAGCATGCACGCGCACAAATTGCCTGGCAATTAGGCAAGCGTTATGAGCAAGACGAAGAATTAGATTGGGGCGTAGCAACTAAAAGTGCGTCAGATGATGATTTAAGCCAGTTTAAAGCAGCAGGAACAACGATGCATACTCGTAAAACTAGAAAAGATAAAAGACTAAAGAAAAAAAAATAATGCCCTTTATAAGAGAATGCATCGTAACTTCAATACGAGACGATCAGAGTATTCATATTGCTCCTATGGGTATACACGAAGATGGTGAACACCTGGTTATATTGCCTTTTAAACCATCAGCCACATTAGATAACTTAGAGAGAGACGGCACCGCTACACTAAATTACACTGATGACGTACGCGTATACGCAGGATGCTTATCAGGTCATCGTGACTGGCCTACATGCCCTACTGATGTCATTAAAGGGGTACGCTTACAAAACTGCCTAGCCCACACAGAGTTAGAAGTGATTGATAAAGTAGAAAATGAACTACGACCCAAATACATCTGCAAAGTGGCTCATGAAATCACACATAAGCCATTTCATGGGTATAATCGCGCTCAATCTGCAGTCTTAGAGCTCGCAATATTAACGAGTCGCCTACATATGTTGCCACAAGATAAGATACAACAAGAAATTGAATATCTAACGATAGGTTATGAAAAAACTTCAGGGCCACGCGAACAAGAAGCATGGACTTGGTTAATGGAAAAAATTGACGCTCACGCAAATAAGGAAAGCTAATTATGACTAGAATGCTAGCCAGTGTCCGTGATCTTGAAGAAGCTAAATTAGTTTATCAAGGTGGTGCAGATATTATCGATCTGAAAGAACCCAATGAAGGCGCTCTCGGTGCCGTTCCATTGTCACAAATACATCACGTGGTAGATGACTTATGGGAAAAGTGCGTCGTCAGTGCAACTATCGGTGACTTACCTGCTGATTCTGTCCAGATCAACGAAAAAGTAATTCAAACCGCCGAAACGGGTGTCGACTATGTAAAAGTTGGCATGTTTAGTGATCGTCATATCGAAACCTGCTTACCAAGCCTTGTTCAATGCACAAACAAAGGTATTGCAGTCATTGCTGTATTTTTTGCGGATATGGAATTTGACGTAGATTTTGCTATACAAATTGCTGCAGATGCACGATTAAAAGGTGTAATGTTAGATACTGCTCGCAAAGGATCAGGTAACTTGTTAACACATAGAAATATAATGCAGCTTGAATATTTTGTTAACCGAGCCAAACAAAACGATTTACTTACTGGACTTGCAGGATCGCTCAGCAAAGAAGATATCCCTGCTCTACTAAAAGCAATACCTGATTATGTTGGTTTTAGAACTGCTCTTTGTAATAGCAAGCTACGAACGGGATCGTTAAACAAACAAGCTATACAATCAGTTAGAGAGTTGATTCCCATTCCAGAAAATTTACAGCGTAAACTTGCCTAATCTCATTATTTTGAACCAAAAAAAGACCATTCATATACCTGTTTCATTACTACTATTAGTTCTAATAGGCACAGTTTTATTTACAATAGGTATAATTGATTCGGTAAGTAGTTTGATTTAATGCCTAATTCTCTACAGTTTAATAAATATGAAATTGGGATGATAATTATAGGTACATTATTTATTCTTCCTCTTGTAAAGCACATAATTAATTTCTCATCAGGGAAGTTTCCTAGAGATATCTAAAATTATCTCAATTTAATGCTCAATGAAAAAAATAAAAAATGAAACAGAGCTAGTTAAAAAAGCCATTCGTGTAGGCATGATCTATGCGCAAAAACGTGGCGTAGTCAAATTTGAAGCAACCGACTCAGCAAACGAAAAGATCGAGTATTTATACAGGCTACTTGTTCATGATAATTTAATCCAACCTTTAGCAAAAGATCAATTAGGAATACCCGGCATGAAGCACAAACTAGCAATCTGGGTATCCAAACAATTACCCAAAGACCATCCTCTTTTGCAGTAATTTTTACTTTACGGAAGTATCGATACATTAAACATGGCGATACCTACTAAGAAAAAATCAATATCTCGTGCAGGATTTCTTCGTGTATGGAAACGATTTTGCCGTCTTGTAGTACGTGTTTTCTATAGAGAGCTGGAAATTACTGGATTAGAAAATATTCCTAAAAATACTGGACTATTACTATGCGCCAACCATGTAAACGCACTTGTTGATGTAGTTGTATTACAAGCATCAACCAATAAAGACTTACGTCCTCTTGCGCGTAGCGGCCTATTTCTAAATCCATTTCTAAAGCCGATTCTAAATATTATAGGTGCTGTACTTATATATCGTCATAATGATCCAGGCAGTGATACTACTCAAAATCAAGATTCATTTATAAAATGCTATGAATTACTCGCAGAAAATCAAACCATCATTATCTTTCCTGAAGGGCAAAGTCATTCAGACCCGAATATTAATAAACTAAAAACAGGTGCAGCACGTATTGCGCTTGGAGCAAAGGAAAACAACAATAAACCACCTGTTGTTATCCCTGTTGGACTCACCTTCTCACGTAAGGGAAAATTCCGAAGTGATGTATTAGTTCAGTATGGAACTGCAATCGATTTATCCACACCTGAAACATTAGATTCATTTGAGTCTGTGAATTTAGTTACTGATCGCATAAAACAAGAACTTGCAAAAGTCACCCTCAATGCAGATTCTTGGGAAGACATCTATCTAATCACACGCTTAGAAAAATTCTTTGCACTTCGTAGAGGAAAATATAGGAAAGGACAACTAAAAGAGCGTTTTCACGCACTACAACGACTTATCGATGCCCAACGTATCTTGAGGATCTACGAACCAGATAAAGTGCGTTCCTTAGTAGTCCAATTACGTGGCTTTGAACGCTTATGCAAATGCTGTGGTATTCGTGACTATCACTTAACTATTAAATACAAACCACTATTAGTTGCGATCTACTTTTTACGTTTAGTTATACTTCTACTAATTGGATTACCCATTGCTATTTGGGGTGTAATTAATAGTTTCACTCCCTATCAACTCACTCGTGATGTAGCTCGTCGTGTCGCAAAAGGACCTGATCAATACGATACCGCAAGTGTCACATTCGGCATGTTTTTCTTTTCTATCTTTTGGTCAACCCAAACCTATATAGCGCACCGTTACTTTGGCACAACTGTGGCACTTTTCTATCTTGCAAGTGTTATTATCAGCGCACCTTTTGCGCTGAAACTACGCAAGGAATGTCATATTATTATTGATAATATAAAAATATTCTTTTTGTTCATTCGCAAAAAACAATTACGTCAATATCTAGAATCAAAACGCAAGGAGATAGAAAAAGAGCTTGCTAAGTTGCTTCGTATAGTAAAAAGATTACCAAGTATTCAATGATACTTGAATTTAATTTCACTTTATTGATCCCGCGCTCTATCTAGTAATTTATCAATATTTACACCTTTAGGCAGCGTGCCATACGTATATCCCCAATCTTTATTTAAACGTGTGCTACAGAAACTATCTGCTATTTCATTAGGAGCATGTTGTATTAAAAGTGCTGCCTGCAAAGATATCGCCATCAGTTCGGTAATTCGTCGGGCTGATTTTTCTAAGTTATCTTTATCTGTAAGTAGTTTTTTTAGATTATCAACAGTAGTTAAGAGATAACTATTCTCACTTCCTGCTTTACCAACCTCATCTAAGAATAATTCAATAGCTTCAGGCGATTTTTCAATAGTACGCAAGACATCCAAACATATTACGTTACCGCTACCCTCCCAAATACTGTTCAGCGGAGCCTCTCGGTATAGTCGCGGCATTATAAATTCTTCTACATATCCATTTCCTCCATGTGCTTCTAAAGCTTCATAGATAAAATTTGGTGCGCGTTTATTAAGCCAATATTTAGAAACAGCCACTGCAATTCTGGCAAATATTTTTGCATCGATATTTTGGTTTGATTCATCAAATGCGCGCGCCACTCGCATTAAAAGAGTTGTGGCAGCCTCTGATTCAATAGCTAAATCAGCCAAAACCATTCTCATTAATGGCTGCCTTATAAGTGGTTTGCCAAACGCACTACGATTTGTAGCGTGATGTATAGCTTGTATCAAGGCTTGACGCATTAAGGCCGCAGGAGCCATGGAAGCATCCAAACGAGTATGATGTACCATTTCGATTATGGTGTTGATACCCCGACCCTCCTCGCCAATCATAATCGCATACGTTTGATGATATTCGATTTCTGCTGAGGCATTAGAACGATTGCCGAGTTTATCTTTTAAACGTTGTATGAAGATTGAATTTAATGTGTTATCTGGTTTCCAACGTGGTACAAGAAAACAACTTAGACCATTTTCTGTATGTGCAAGCGTTAGAAACGCATCACTCATTGGGGCTGAACAAAACCATTTATGTCCAACTAATTCATAAGCTTCACCTGCCCCTTTATGATTAACTGGATATGCTTGTGTTGTATTCGCACGTACATCACTGCCACCTTGCTTTTCAGTCATTGCCATTCCCAATGTAAACCCAAGTTTCTCTGTGGCAGGAATAAACCGATGATCATATTTATTCGATAATATTTTTTGTTCCCATTGCATGGCAACTTCAGGCTGATTACGAAGCGCCGGAATAGCCGCATATGTCATCGTAATTGGACAACACACTCCTTGTTCAATTTGACCAAACATAAATTCCAATGCGGTATGTGCAACGTGACCACCTTTCTCGTTTGTCCACGCAATGCTATGAATTTCATTTTCTATGGCAATACTCATTAACTGGTGATACGCCGGGTGATAATGAACCTCATCGATACGATGACCATAGCGATTAAAAGCTTTCAATTCTGGCGTGTAACGATTTGCTTCAAATGCAAGACTTATACAATGCTCACTGCCAATTAATTGACCAAAATCATGTGCTTTACCAACGGCCCAACTAGCACCTTCGCGACTTAATGCTTCCTTAAGCGCTAAGTCGGAATCAAATAGATTTATATTGACTAAGGATGAAGGTTGGTTAGCTACTTTATGGGTGGCTAATTGTGAGATACCAGTGAGTTCACTCATATTGTCCTCATCTTTCAGATACTTTCAAAGACAAATCGGCCACTATATTTCGCATATAGCGTTAAGATATATTATAGATCGTTTACCTATAACTTAGCTCATAGGTTCATTCATTTATAATAAGTTATTATGTATAAGCATGATGAGAAATATTGATATGAAAATAATCTATTTCCTAGTCTGCATCTGGGCGGCTATTTATTCCCACCAAGTTAGTAGCGCTGAAAATACCAGTATTACTTTTCCATCTATGGATGGACTTGAAATCACTGCTGATACTTACATTGCCCATGAAGATAAAAGCACACCGCTTATTGTTCTATTCCATCAGGCAGGCTGGAGTCGAGGTGAATATTTAGAGATCGCTCCAAAGCTCAACAAACTAGGCTTTAATTGTATTGCAATAGACCAGCGCTCTGGTGAAACTGTAAATGGTATTGATAATGAAACTGCTCTTAGAGCTTCACAAGCAGAAAAACAAACTCGTTACATTGATGCTTTACCAGACATTGAGGCCTCTATACGCTATGCGAAATCACAATACAATGAGAGCAAGATTATCGCATGGGGTAGTTCTTACTCAGCTGCTCTTGTTTTACAATTAGCTGGCACCCACCCTGATTTAGTTGATGGTGTACTTTCTTTCGCACCCGGAGAATACTTTGCAAAACAAGGAAAATCTAAATCTTGGGTTAAAGACTCCGCTATGCATATAAGTGCACCGGTTTTCATTACCTCTGCACGAAAGGAAAAAAATAGTTGGTCTGCAATTTATGAGGCAATTAAATCAGATCAAAAATCTTCATTTTTACCTGAATCAAAAGGAAATCATGGTTCTCGGGCATTATGGGGTCAATTTGAAGATAGTGATCAATATTGGAAAGCTGTTAATGAATTTTTAACAAATAACTTTCTTTAAATTTAACAACATCTAACTAAAGGAATTTAATAATTATGCAAACCATTAAACAGCTTTTAGAAAAGAAAGACAGTGAAATTTTTACTATAGATCCCAATAGCTCAGTACTTGATGCAATTAAATCCATGGCAGACCACCATATTGGCTCATTAATTGTCATGCAGAATGAGCGCTTAGTTGGAATTATCACTGAAAGAGATTATTCCAGGAATGTAGTTCTCAAAGGAAAATCATCAGTTAACACAGCTGTTAAAGATATCATGACCAAGAGCGTTTTATGCACTAAGCCAGACCAAACAGTAGAAGAAGCCATGGCCTTAATGACAGATAAACGTGTGAGACATTTACCAGTCGTCGAAAATGGTAATGTCCTCGGGATTATTTCAATTGGTGACTTAGTAAAAACAATTATTTCAGAGCAAAAACATATAATTGAGCAACTCGAACATTATATTAACGGTTAAGTTAATGCATGGATGAATTAAAGCTGGAGACCGTTAACTATAAGGCGATTATAGAGTTTTGGTTTTCTGAGCCAGTCAATAAGCAATGGTTTAAATCGAATCGAGAATTTGATGCAGAAATTCTTAGCAAATATCATTTAACATGGGTGCAAGCATCAAATAGTCAGCTGGATCACTGGCAAGATACTGCTGAGAGCTGTTTAGCATTGATTATAGTATTAGATCAGTTTCCACTAAATATGTTTCGTGGTACTGCTAAAAGCTTCTCTACCGAGGCAAAGGCAATTAGTGTTTCACGTACAGCAATCTCAAATGGATTTGATAAACTATTGAGCACTACCCAGCTTTCTTTTTTATATATGCCTTTCATGCATAGTGAAAATTTAGAAGATCAGAATTATTCTGTAAAATTATATGAAAAAGCCGGACTAGAAAGTAATTTACGATTTGCAAAACATCATCGAAGTATCATAGAAAAATTTGGACGTTTCCCACATAGAAATGAAATATTAAAAAGAACGAATACTTCAGAAGAACTCAAATATTTAGCATCACCTCAAGCATTCAAAGGTTAACCATTGTGCCTATAAATCTTAACTGGCCAATCAATTGGCGTAATTCTGTTATTGCGTCACTAGTTATCATCTCTATTGTAAGCTTATTTTTTGTCGAGCCTATCTCGCAAGATCTGACATACCATAATTTTGCAGACTCAAGAACAATGTTGGGAATAAGTAATTTTTTTGATGTAGCCTCTAACCTACCTTTTATCTTTGTTGGCTTATTAGGAATATTTTGCATTATTAATAATTGGGGTGTTAGTAGCTCTTGGAGTTGGTTAATACTCTTCTTGGCTGTGTTTTTTGTCTCCTTTGGTTCATCTTATTATCATTTGAGTCCTGAAAATAAGACCTTAACTTGGGATCGCATACCCATGGCAATAGGGTTTATGGCATTGTTTGTTATTGTGTTGACTGACTATGTAAACAACAGACTTGAGAAATGGTTATTGATACCTATGTGTTTGGTTGGCATCTGTTCTGTTATTTATTGGCATATAACAGATGACTTGCGAATTTATGCATGGGTGCAATTTGTATCTATGGCATTGCTACTGATTATCATTTCGGTTTACAAACCAAACTACTTGAAAACAAAATATTTAATTTATGCCTTCGTCTTTTATACACTTTCGAAGCTCGCAGAGCACTTTGATAAGCAAATATTCGAATTAATGGGTCAAATTGTAAGCGGTCATTCTATAAAACACTTGCTTGCAGCTATAGCTACTTTTTTCTTTTATATATTACTAAAACAACGGGCAACCTAAATTCTGTAGTTTAGCTACAATGCTGAAATGGAACATAGTCATCAACACCCTACTCCCAAAAACTATACTCTAGCATTTGGTATTGGCACTACATTAAATGTTGTATTTGTAATCGTTGAAGCGATATTTGGTTTTTTATCAAATTCTTTAGCTTTAATCGCAGATGCTGGACATAATCTTGGTGATGTACTTGCACTGCTTTTATCATGGGGCGCGACTTATTTAGCACAAATTAAACCCACCAATACAAAAACTTATGGATTACGCAGAGGCACAATCTTAGCGGCCTTTATAAGTAGTCTAATTTTGTTAATGACTATGAGTATCGTGGCGTGGGAAGCTCTGGGTCGATTTACCAATCCAGCTGAAGTAAATTCTATGACTATTATTGTCGTAGCTGCTATTGGTGTAATGATTAATACTGCTACGGCATTACTGTTTTTTTCCAGTCAACACGACGATTTAAATATTAAAGCTGCATTTATTCATATGGCAGCTGATGCCGGAGTTTCGCTTGGTGTTGTCATTGCAGGTGGCGCAATAATGTTCACCAGCATGCTATGGATCGACCCCGCAATAAGTTTAGTTATTGTAGTAGTAATAGTTATCAGCACCTGGGGAGTATTTCGAGACTCATTTAATTTGGCTATGGATGGGGTACCAAAAGGTATTGATGTAGAGGAAGTTAGAAACTTTATTTTGCGACAAGACGGCATCACTGAAATTCATGATTTACATGTCTGGGCAATGAGCACTACCCAAGTTGCTCTGACAGCTCATTTAGTTCGCGATACAATAAATATTGATGATCAATTTCTACATCGTCTCAGTAAGGAGTTACATGAACGATTCAAAATTATTCACCCTACAATTCAAATAGAGTCTGGTAAGCAAGCACATTTATGTGGGCAAGCTCATCATGATAGCGTTTAACTTACATTAACTGATTATATTCATGCTTAATAATAAAATAATTCTACTTTCTGTATTCATAGCTACTTATCTTTTAGTCAATGCTTGCGGCCTTACCCCAATCAAAAAAGATGCCACACGAAAGAAAGTACATACTAAAGATCGTCCATCCGTTGAAGAAGTACGCAACGCAAAACCTAGTAAGGAACGCAATGTTAAAAAAGCTAAAGAAGTCATTAAAACTACAGCCGTTAATTCTAAATTGATTTTTGCATCCAACCGTACTGGTAATTTAGAAATTTGGTTATCTGATTTGGATGGCGAAAATCCAATACAGCTCACCACAGATGACAAATATGAAAGTAATTGGCCAAGAGTTTCGCCAGACCGATCAAAAGTATTATTTTATCGTGCACCAAAAGGCGCAAAAGAAAGTGATTATGATCAATTTTCATTATGGCTACTGAATTTAAGTGATCATAGCCTGCAAGAACTTATTCCACATGGCGCCTATGGCTGGAACACTCAAGGGGTTGCTGATTGGTCACCGGATGGTACAAAGATTGTTATGGCTGCCTCTAAAAACAAAGGACGTTCGCACATATATATAACTGATGCAAATGGAAAAAACCCTCAAAAAATTTCTAAGCGTGAGAGCTTATATCTGGACCCTTCCTGGTCTCCAGATGGATCAAAACTTGTGTTTTGTGCTTTTCCAGAAGATTACAAAGGCACTAAATTAAATCATTTAGAAATTTTTACTTCTCACTCTGATGGTAGTAACGAACAACGCTTAACTTATGATATTTTGCGCGACCATGACCCCTATTGGTCTCCAAATGAGCATTGGATTGCCCATGAAACAGAAATACAACCATTGTATTGGCTATTAGGAAAATGGGCTTTACGTATTACAAATACCGATACTGGCAAAACTACAGAATTACTCAATGATGGGCATGTAAATACTCTCCCAAGGTGGAGCTCTAACTCCAGTCAATTGTATTTTCACCGCTTACGTTTCAAAGAAGATAAAAAATTTGGCATATGGCGAATAGACGTTGATGGCAGTAACTTAGTTAGAATTGGCGGAAGTGACCGTTATAAGGATATTCAAGCAGACATATTTTAATTATTAATGAATATTTCCTCTCTTCTAGTATAGGAGATTCATTTTTAATATCTAAAAATTATTCAACTGCACAAAAGAATAATTAAGATAGATAGCAAAACCGACCCAAGCTAAATATGGCATCATCAAAACGCCTGCAACTTTATCTGCCTTAAAAAAGGCAAAAATTGTAAAAAGTATCACAATCCAGAGAATTACTATTTCTATTAGAGCCAAATCTGGTCGATGAATTCCAAAGAATAAATATGACCATAGAATATTTAATAGCAGCTGCACAATAAATAAAAATAGAGCTAGACTTATACCTTGTACACGCTTCTCCCAGACAAGCCATGCAGCGACTCCCATAAGTATAAATAGAATATTCCATACAATTGGGAATACTATATTTGGAGGAGTTAATGATGACTTTTCTAAACCCTGATACCACTCCCCAGGTGTGAAGAAAGATCCTATAAAACCTGCGAACAAACACAAGCCTACCCATAGAATTAAACTAAGCCATTTTGTATTCATTTTTTAACTCTTGAGTGGTTTCATTACAGATAATAGTAAAGGGATAATACTAAAGGTTGCAAAGATAGAGATTAGCATAGCTAAGCATGTAAATAATCCAAAATAAATTGACGGAGTAAAATTAGAAAATACGAGTAAAACAAAGCCTGCTGCTACAGTAATAGAAGTAAACCACAGGGCTTTTCCTACTGTAACTTGTGAGGCCAAAATAGATTCATAAACATTTTTTTTCTTTGCATACTCTTTCATATAGCGATGTATATAGTGAATTTCATCATCTACACCTATTCCTATAGTTATGGCTGCAATTGTAATTGTCATAATATTTAAAGGAATATTGAACAACCCCATCAGTCCTAGAATAACCAAGGCCGTAAAGATATTTGGCAAAATTGCAATAAAGGAAAATTTTATACTTTTAAATAAAATAGACAGCATGAAAAATATAATAATAAAAACAAACCCGAGCGTGAGTATTTGAGAACGGTATAAACTTTGCAGTACATTGTTATAAAGTACACCAATACCTGCTATTGTTATTCCAATATTATTTCGCTCTGGAAAATGGTTGTTCAAATCATCATTAATCTTATGTAACAATTTATTCCGTACCAATGTGTAGTCAGAATCTTTAAGTCGAGCAACAATTCTGGCTTGATCTCCACTATCTGAAAGATAAGGTTTTATTAAGATCGATTTAGTTTCTTCTGGTAATTTGGAATATATTAAAGATAGTTGAAAATCTTCTAATTCCTTCTCTTTTATAATATTTTGAAAAACACTTTCAGTGCTCGACAAAGATAAAACTTTACCAATTTGCGGTATTCCTTCTAAATAAGTATGAATTGATCGGATTTTTTCAATACCGAGTCTATTGTACCAATAACTTTTAGAAGCTAATCCTTCAGCTGAATCTTCTAACTCAGCTAAGTAATCATCGAATTCATCTAGTTCATCATCGCCTTCTATATTATCGCCATTATCTTCATAATTTACATCAGGAGCATCTAAAATGATTTCAATTGGGACAGTACCTCCGAGATTTTGGTCGATGGCTAGCAACCCTTGGTGAATATCAGTATTTTTTAGAAAGTAATCAATAAACCGATTTTCTACTGTAATCTTAGTAATACCGTAAATACTAATAACCAAACTAGTTATTAAAAAAACAACAACTACACCTTTATGTTTTAGGACAAGTGATAATAAGTTGGAAAGAATACTATGTGAATAATGTTTATGTGCTGGTCTTGATTTTGGTTTTAATAATTGAATTAGCAAAGGTAGAATAGTAAATGAGACTATATATGCGCCGCATACACCAATTACCATAATATAACCAAAAACTATAACCGGCTTTATATCGCTTATAATCAAGGAAAAAAATGCAATAGTAGAAGTTAGCACCATATACAAGCAAGGTGTGCTGATATGCTGAATAGCAATACATAATCTTTGGTGAAAATCTACAGCTCCTTGCGCGGCTTCCTCTTCTTGATAGCGAACTACAACGTGTATGCCGATTGCCAAAGAAAAAATAATTAGGATTGCTACATAATTTGAAGAAACAACAGTTAATTTAAACCCCAGCAGTCCGATTAATCCAGAGACTACTAACACATTCACAAATGAGCTAAATAGCGTTATTCCTACCCAAGAAACACTATGGAATATAACAAATAAAATAATTGCCATAGCAATAATTGCAGCAATACCAAATACTTTAATATCTTTCAACACATAATGTTTCATATCATGGGCAATTAGTGGAGCACCACTAATATATGACTCAAGTGTCTTTTTATTTGCATCTAAAATATTACGTATTTCCTTCAATGCCGTTTCAATACGTTTATTATCTATCTTTCTTAACTGTTCTAATCTCTTGTTGATCGATGCAAAGTTTTTTCGCTCTTTTCGATTCAGCCCGCTTGTTTCTCGCTTATCAATTAATAGATAGCGTTGATCAAAAAGTTCTTTATATTCAGGTTTATCCTGGAAGTCGATTTTGAATGCAGCAATTTTTAAATCTTCACTAACTATATTTCTTTCATACAAAGGATTAGTCAAAAACTCAATTTCTGCTTCATTAATATCAACACCTTTCGACATTATTGTAGGAAAATTAATTTCTGTTTCTTCTTTTTCATCTAATGATTGGTATATCAATGGCACTGTAGTAATACTTGTGACATTAGATACGTCCTCTATATTTCTAAATTGCTTTGTTATAACTTCAATTTTATTGATTGAAGACCTCGCAAAGATAGAATCATTAAGACGAACAGCTACGATCATATACACATCCGTACCATACTCATCATGTATGGCTCGGTAAAATTTTAGATCGGGATCATTCTCAAGTAGCAGTGAATCTGGAGAAGCATCTACGGCCAAGCGACTTATTGGCAATGACATTAATGCCATTACAATAAATATTAACAATAGCGATAAATAAGGCAGTTTCGTTACTGCACGAACAACGTGGCTAGCTGAAGACTCCCAGAATTTCATTTTACTGTTTTACTTAAAAAACACTAACTTATAGAATAATTAGTATTTGAAAATTTCTACATGAGCTATATCAAATAATATCTAAGTTTCGAATATTTTGGGCTAATTTTAGTTAAATCGTGCTCGAATTTTAGGACTTAAGAGGCTGCATAATAGAGAGTAGTAATGGAATAATACTAAAAGTTGCAAAAAGTGCTACCAACATGGCTATGCTTGTTAACATACCAAAATATATTGATGGAACGAAATTCGACAGAACCAAAATGATAAAACCTAAGGTTATTGTTATAGATGTAAAATAAAGTGCTTTACCAACTGTGGTTTGTGACCTATATATAGCTTGGAAATTATCACCATTTTGCGCAAATTCTTTTTTGTAACGATGTATATAGTGAATTGCATAATCAACACCTATTCCAATTGTGATTGCAGCAATGGTTATCGTCATAATATCTAATGGAATTCCTATCACACCCATTAACCCTAGAATAAACAAAGCAGTAAATATATTAGGCAAAGTGCCTATTACTGCTAGTTTAAAATTACGGAATAAAATAACAAGCATAATAAATATACAAACAAACACTGTTCCTAAGGTCAATATTTGAGAACGAAATAAGCTTTGCAAAACGTTATTGTATAGAACACTAATACCCGTTAAACGCACACTCTCTCCGTCATTAATAAAGCTAGTATTTAATTCTGTACTAATCTTTTTCAATAGATCATTTCGAATCAAAGTATGATCTGAGTCTTTAATTCGCGCCAAAATACGCGCTTGACTGCCATCGCTAGATACGTAAGGTGAAATTAATATCTGTTTAACGTTATCAGGTACTTTTCTATAGACTAGAGAAAGATGAAAGTCTTCTAACGGCTCACCTTTATTAATCGTTCTAAACACTTCTTCTGTGCTTGATAAAGAAAGTACTTTTCCAACCTGAGGAAGATCTTCTAAGTACTTATGAATTTTATTGATTTTTCTAATTCCACTACGATTATACCAATAGCTTTTAGCCGTGAAATCATCTTGAGTGCCTTCCAAATTTGTTAAATAATCACCAAATTCTTCATCTTCTTGAGCATCCTCATCTACTTCTTCCACTTGTTCAGGATCTACCTCTAGCATCACTTCCAATGGAACCGTGCCACCTAGCTCTTGATCCACTAGCTCTAAACCCTGGTAGATATCTGTAGTTTTCTTAAAATAATCAATAAAGCGATTTTCAACGGTAATTTGACTGATTCCTATAATATTTAGAACAAACATACCTACAACAATAGCAATCGTTAATCTTTTATTGTTCACAATAACATTGAGTAGATTTTCTAATAGTGTTGCTGATTTATCTTGTTCCAGCACTCTAGACTTTGGATTAATTAGCATTATTAAAGCAGGCAATACAGTAAAGGTAAGTAAAAACGCACATAAAAGCCCAAGAATCATAATATAACCAAATACAATTACTGGATTAATATCACTTACTATTAAAGAGAAGAATGCAATTGCTGAGGTTAATACCATATAAAAACATGGTGTGATAATTTGCGATAAAGTGATTTTTAGATTTTCATCTATTGTTTCGTTTGGTTGTGTTTTTTGAATTTCTTGGTAACGAATAATTACATGTATTGATAAAGTAACAGAAAAAATAATCAGTAATGCAACAAAATTAGAGGAAATGATTGTTAGTTGAAATTCTAGTATGGATGCCAAACCAGCTACTAATAATACATTTAAAATTGCACATACTAAGGCTAAAAAGATCCAAGCAGGTCTTCTAAAAAATAAAAACAGCACCAAAATCATAATTGATAAAATTGCGACACCAAATATTTTAATATCCTTACCAACAAAATCCTTCATGTCATTACCAATCAAAGGAGCACCTGCTAAATAAAATTCTCCCGCATCATCTACATCGTTGACAATTTCTCGTACTGATCTGAGAACATTCTTATATCGATTATTGATAACCTGTCTTTCAAACAAGATATTCTTACGCACTCCATGGAGGTCTGCTTCATCCGATTCATCTAATAGCTGATTTTTTTGCTTATCAAGAAACACATACTTTTCTTCCAGCAAATCAATTAAAGTTTCATTTTTTTCTATATCGACTTTTATCGCTGTAGTGTTTAAGTCATCATTAACTAAATTATTTACGTATATTGGACTTGTAGTAAATTCCGCCTTCGCTTTAGCCAGATCTACTTGGGATGAAAGTAAATTAGAAAAACTTGTTTCGCCTGTTTTATTATCTTTTTGTATTTGCAGCAAAAGCGGCACATTACTCAACGAAGTTACGGAAGATACACCCTCAATTTTTTTAAACTTTTCAGATATGTTTTCAATAAAGTCAATTGTAGACTTTTCTAAAATCTCTTTCTTTGGTTTAAATCCAACAATGATAAACTCATCAGTACCATAATGACGATGCACTTCTCGATAGTATTTAAGATCCGGATCACTCTCTAACATCAATGAATCTGGAGAAGCATCGATATTTAGACTTGAAATAAAAAAACTACATGCCGCTACCAACGCGAGCATGCTAACGAGAACAACTATAGGTTTACGAACGACAACACTAATCAATGCGTTGATAATTTTTTGGAACATATTTTTGCTTTTAGATTTAAAAGATAATTAGATTAGGCTGAAATTAACATTTCATTTAGGTTTTTCACTTTAGATTT
Source organism: Gammaproteobacteria bacterium (assembly GCA_013001685.1). Classification (GTDB taxonomy): domain Bacteria; phylum Pseudomonadota; class Gammaproteobacteria; order UBA4575; family UBA4575; genus JABDMD01. The sequence goes on from JABDMD010000004.1 coordinate 16,487, forward strand.
ATGCAAGATATGTATGTCGATTTGATAATTATTTACTAACTCCTGCAATGCAGGATCAATACATCCATTTTTTGCAAGTATCTCAAGATTTGTAGTTTCTAACACTTGTTTTGAAGACTTAATTAATAATAGATTTTTTATTTCAAGAATACTTGTCAACCATACCGCAAGACTGTCAGAGGTTATATCCCAAGTTTTATCTAATGTACATTGGTCTCGAACCATTTCATAAGGTTCCCAAATAACTGCTTTAGATTCGCTCCATGCTTGAAGAATTTGCTCAGTTGTTCTAGCAGTAGCTAGTCCAGCACATTGTGATGCAAGCAAACTTCCATATTGCTGCATCGCCATCACAGCCATACCATGTGAGCTAGCTTGATCCATGTTAAATTTTTCATCTGCAAGTCTAACTTGATCTGCAAATGGCCCTCCCCCAGGAATGATAGCTATTTTCTTGCTTGAACATTCACTAATTGCATCAAGCCACTGAACTAAATACTGACTATTATATAAGCTTCCACCAATCTTAATTGCCCAAGCCTCTGAACTTGGACCAGAATTTAGACTAGCGTCCTTGTGCATATTGCCTGCCTTGATTTAGCACTTGCATCATCGCAGTTGCCTTATCGAAAGTCTCTTGATATTCAGCATTCACCTCAGAATCATAGACAATTCCACCGCCAGCATAAAAATACATCTTTTGATCTTTGTGTAAAATTGTACGAATCGCAATGTTAGTATCCATATTGCCATCACTACTTATATAACCGATAGCACCACAATATATTCCACGTCGATGTGGTTCTAATTCTTCAATGATTTCCATGGAGCGCAATTTTGGCGCACCGGTAATTGACCCTCCAGGAAAACTGCCGCGTAACAAGTCAATTGTACTTCGATTTTCTCGCAATTTCCCAGTTATGGTACTTACCATGTGGTGAACATTTGGATAACTTTCTATATCAAATAATTTAGGTACTTTAACCGATCCGAGTGCACAGTTTTTACTTATATCATTACGCAACAAATCTACAATCATGACGTTTTCTGCTTGATCTTTTTTACTGTTAATAAGCTCTTGCAGCAACACACCATCTTCATGACTATTTTTAGATCGTGGACGCGTACCTTTAATGGGTTTGGTTTGTACTATATCTTCTTTTACCGATAAAAAACGTTCAGGCGAATTACTAAGTATTTGAAAATCTTTGTAGTTCAAATAAGCACTAAATGGAGATGGATTAATACTTCGAAGCAAACAATATGCTTGCCACACATCCCCTTCAATAGACGCATTAAAACGTTGCGCAAGATTAACTTGATAACAATCACCTTCCCTAATGTAAGATTTAATTTTTGTGAAGGCTTGAGTATAAGTGTCTTCGCTCATATTCGATTCAATCTCACTTAAAACATTAAACTCTTGACGTTTTTTAAGCGGAGTCTTATTTAGAACATAACTGACTAAATCATTCCAGTTGCGCTGCATACGCAAATCAGTTTTATCACCAACCAATACAGAATTTTTCTTGTTGTGATCTACAATAATCGCCCAAGAATAGATCCCTACCTTCATATCTGGAAGGCTTAGGTCATCTTCGGCTATAGACGGAAGTTTTTCTAAAGTCCGACCTAAGTCATAGCTAAAATATCCAATTGCACCTCCTAGAAAAGGAAATTTCAATTCTTGGTCTTTAGAGTTATTAGCTTGTAGATATTCTTTAAGTATTGAAAATGGATCACCAGGAACCAATAAGGAATCAGGCCATGAGTCAATAGTATTTTTATTATTTTTACTAGTGATACAAACTTTTGGTCTTGAACTAATTATATCGTATCTACCGTGAATAGCCTCAGGTTGGTTACTATCTAAAAATACTGACCATGGCTCATCCGCAAACTTGTCGAACAAGACACTACTGTCTGGCGAATACGGTATCTCTGCGATTAGGTAATCACGCATTAAGAACTACCTATAAATGCAAGACTCGTTAAAGCTAAACATGCGACTGAAGCTGCAGGTGCACAATCACCCACTCCAAACTCACTATTTAATGAATCAGTCTCAAATAATTGTTCAAAATCAATATATTCTCTACCTAATTGTTGCGCGAGATCCCTAACTAGGAAACGGCCAACACCTGCACCTACGATTGGTGTCGACAGTGGCACATTCTTTCTCATAAACTGGTGCCGGCACGCATCCTTAATTACTTGTACTTGAAAAGTTCGAATTTGCTTCGCAACATCTTTCCATACATCAATCTCACCTTGTTTAAAGTCATTTGCAAACATTCGGGCCAAACGTACTGCACTTCCCAATACGTCTTTATCACAACCATCGAGTGTTTCACTTAGATCTGCATGCGCAGCCAATTCATCCGTTAAACGATAAACATCTGCAGTATTAGCAAAATATTCATTAATAACAGGAACTTGTTGTCCTTTAACTTGTGCAGACTTGCAAATAGCAAATATGGGAGTTCTAACCACACCACAGTAAACCAACTCTCTAGCTATGAGCCTTTGCTCATCAGTGTAACCACTGTAAGACACCTTGTGATCACGCACTTCAACAATATCGGTTGTTGTACTCCCTATGTCTATAAATAAAGCATTCTCAATTTTCGATGCTACATAATGTGTACTTGCCAACCAATTTGCTGAGGCAATATTATTATGTTCAGTTATTGCTTGCCCTGAACTTATAAAGCCTTCATTACCTGCATAGTATTGCACCGGTGACGGGCTTAACTGATTAGACATTTCAGTAATTATCGAGACCACACCTTGTTCACGATCTTCAAAACAATCTACTAATTCACCTGTCATGGTTATAGCATGCACATAGTTTTCAAAATTAACTTTTTTTTTCACAACACCAACACATGCGCTCAGTTCATCAATCCCCTTCCAGAGAGGACAATTAAGTTGTTGCACATGAGAAATAATTTTATTATTAATGATTGCAACCTTTAAATGCGCCCCTCCAATATCCCAACCAATAATATTAGGCAGCACGTTCCGCTCCAATATTCACTGTGATGCTAGTCTCTTGCAATACAAAAAATTCTGGTAATTTTTGATCAATGAATGTTTTCAATATTAGTCCCGCAGGGTTCACATCTAATGCTGAGCTTAGCCCAGCGTATGAAGTCGTTAATCTTGGATTTACTTCAACTAACAGCACTTTATCTTTGCTTATCAATATATCTACACCCACATAACCCCTCAGGTCAGGCAAAGTTTTTATTAGACTATTGCTAAATTCTACAAACCGATCATGTTCTAAGGCATTAACAACACACCCCTTCAGTTCTAAGCCATCTTCTATTTCTTCAATATTTTGTATGTTAACACTCAGTAATTTGCACTTACCGTCCCAACACAACAAACTTAAACTTGCGCTTTGCCCTTGAATATAAGGTTGAGCAATGTAGTTATGTGTATCAAATTGATTAACAACATCACTCGAATTATTCGAGATTTCTAATAGATGTATTCTTTCACAACCTACGCCATCTTTAGGCTTAATAATGATCTTATCTGAGTTGATTAATTTAACATCACTCATCTCATAAGTTGGTATTTGAGGAATGTTGAAACATTTCAAATATTTGTAAGTTTTCAATTTATCGCTCACTAACGCAACACACCTGGAAGTACTATTAAGCATAATAAACTCGCGATTAGAATATTCCTCACATAGAGTTGATAAAATGCCTTCACTTTCTGGCGCAATAATCAATAGAGCATCAATTGTCTTTGCCACGCATTCAATCACATCAGCAAAACCATTTTTAGCATCTACAATATATTCATATTTAGCTTGCTTATTACTCTGTAATCGATAATCACGCATTACACTGACTTGAACATCATCTAATTCTGAAAGGTCCTCGCTTACAGTATTGAGCATTAATTCACCTTCGCCCACTAATGAAGCTGGCAGCGTTTCTCCTACCAAACCTCCACCAGTGATATACTCGAAAATTAATATATTCATTTAAACTGTAATGCTAATTGTTCCTGTCATAGACCTTTGCAAAGGTATTGTTGTTCATGCTCTAAAAGGAAATAGGAAAGAATATAAAGCTATTGACTCTAAGCTCTGCTCTTCAGCCTCTCCATTAGTTGTTATTAATGCTTATTTAAAAGTATTCAATTTTAATTCAATTTATATTGCAGATTTAGATGCTTTAGAACAACAAGATGGTCAAATTGAAATTATTGAATCTATATGTAGTAAATACCCTGAATTAGAAATTTGGTTGGATACTGGTTCTTTGCTTATAGAACATTATCTACAAAATACTAAATTGCAAAATTTACGACTAATTCTGTCTTCAGAGTCACTTTCATCAGCCGACTCTTTCTCCTCTTTGTTAGTCCAATATCCTCAACATAATTTTATCCTATCTTTAGACTACAAAGCTGACAAACTACTTGGTCCACAAGAGCTTTTACAGTACAAACAGCAATGGCCAAAAGATGTAATTGTGTTAAATCTGAATAATGTTGGCGCTAGACGTGGTTATCTATTTCCAACTGAACTTAATCAAGATGAATTAACAAGTTGTTTTAATATTTATTATGGTGGTGGTATAAGAGATTTTAACGATATCAAAAAACTAAAATCACATGGCCTAACAGGAACACTTGTGTCAACTGCTTTACATAACCAGGTAATTACTGGTAACGATATCCGCTTACTTAACCAATAATTTTAAGCCTCCGCTGAGAACTTTGACTTAATATATATCGCAATTTTGATTTACCTAATTCATCAGAAACAAAGTACCTTAACAAAGCACTTTGTCCTTTCTTTTGCAATTCATCCAGACTCGGGCCCACATAAGTACAGTGTGACTGACTAGTTTCATATATTTGCAATTCTGTTAAGCCAGGAAGATATTCAATTAACTTTTCCCAAATAAAGATATTTAGTAATTCTGTACTTGAACGCCATGATAATTCAGCCGCCACATAATTTAGATTGTGATGATCTAGTACATTAACAATTTTTTCTTTGGCAATGCGTTTTAAATAGCCATAATCGAGAACAAATCCAGTCAATGGATCTATGTGGTCTTTAACTTTAACATTCATCGCATATCTTCCACCATGAAGGTTTACACACTTATCAGGATGATCAGTAATAAAGTGTGCTGAATCAAAAACCAGTTCTTTAACCACTATGGCTTCTTCATGTTGCTCAAAAAATCTTTCACAGGCATTGGGAATATCTTGCAAATATTCAGACAAGAGACTAATTAAACGCGAGGTATCTTCTAACGTCTCACACCTCATTAATTGCCCTTTTTCATGCTCCGAGACATCAAGCGGTGCTAAGCGTATTTGATATTTATTAGCTAACTCAGACTCTACCCGTTGCGCATCGTTCGTATTTGGAAAATCTATAAATAGATAACCCGTATGTAACTCACCGATATGGCCTATCAATACTGCGATTTGCTGTAAAAAAGACTCATCCGAACTGTTTACGATTCTAGGTGGCAGAAATGAAGTGGGAACTTTGATCGAGTTTCTTGCTAACACTCTATGACTTTCATTTTCATAAAAATATTCTTGTTTAAACTGAAACCCTATTACTTGCAGCGCTTGTTGATACCAAAGTAATTGCTCAAGTCTACGAATACCAAGGGTAATAAAAGTGAAGTCACCCTGTTTTTTTATCGCATCCGCCATATACAAACCTGCGAGTACATCTTGCACTTGTTGGTTGGATGAATTGTTCGGCTTTATATAGCTTGCAGCATCATCTTGTTGATTAACCTGGTCAGCATGAAGCAAAAGATCCAATGGTAGATGGTGGCGTAATGCATATTCTTGCAAGGTTAAGCCACAACATGCATACAAATGCTCATTATCTAGTTGATTACCTAGCTCTTTATTACATTCATTACATTGCATACGAATACCACCGAATCTGTGTGGCTCATTATATAAGAAAATCGTGCCGGTTAAGAAAAAACCAGTAGGCAAAAAAATGCCCCGACAAATGTCGAGGCATTTCTACAAATTGCGTTAAAAAAGCAGTCTAGAAACCCTTGAATGGGTGCTCCGCGCTGTCTTTTTGTGCAACGACTGTAGCAGCCTTAGGCTCGTCCTTAACGGCGCGCTCTAACGCTTCTTTAGTTGCTTTGTAGTTGTTTTCGTAGATAGCTTCGTTGCTCTTCGCTTCCCAGTGAATGAAAACACCAACACAAACGAAAACGTCATCCGCTTCGTCTGCAGGAATAGTGCCGTCTTCAACACTATCTGCTATTGCTTTAGCAACAGCTGCTTGAGCTGGGCCAAACATTTGTACTGCTTGGTCGCCACCTTTGATGGTCACTTTATTGAACATCATAGTGTTTGGCTTACAAGGTAGGTTTGGTGCAACAACAGCTAATAAAGTTGAGAAGCCGTCTTTGTTGTTTACCAAGCCATTACAAAAAGCAGTTTCTACAGCAGAACCACGTGGACCGATTAATAAATCGATGTGCGCGATTTCAGCCATAGTGCCTGAAGGGTCGTTATCATTAACGAGTGACTCTCCAGTCATAACTCTATTAATTAATGCCATTATTATTCTCCTAAATTATATTTCTAATTTGTCGACAAATTATGAACCAAACATTGCTGCTTAGCTCATTCATCCCCCTTGGAAAGCCGCAGACAAAGTCTGAACC
>JABDMD010000007.1 GCA_013001685.1 Gammaproteobacteria bacterium
AGATGGTTATATCCCATTACCTTCAAAGGTTGCGGATAAGGCATTAGCATCAATTGATGTTGAAAAAAATGCCATGAAGGTAAGCACAGCTGAATAGCTTTTGTTCATTATGCTCCAACTTATGATCATTAAGCTGCAGCATTCAGGCTAACAAGTCTGTAAAATTTAGAGGCCCTGTTGTTAACAGCAGGGCCTTTTTTGCAATTACTCAATTGCATAAAAAAACGTAACGCTTAGTAGTAAAAAATAAATATAAAAATATGACTGAAGAATCAAGCACCTCACAACTAAGTGTTCCAGAACCATTAGTTTTTGATCAGGCCTTATGGCGGAGACGATCAATCAAAGATATTTTTGCACGTTATTTAGTAGGAGCAGGTGGCATTGCAGTTATCGGTTCTATCATTCTAATTTTTCTATTTCTTTTTATGGTGGTGTTTCCTTTATTTAAGGGTGCTGCCATGTACGAAGTTACTAATTACTCATTAAAAAAGGTAGCTGCGGATGAAACGCTACTCTATTCCATAGAAGAACAAGCAGAAATTGCAATGCGTCTTAATAATAAAGGCGTTGTGAGTTTCTTTAATGTAGATAGTGGCGAATTAATTGAGAGCAAAGAACTTGTAGCGAATAACGATGTACATATTAGTAGCTGGGCACACCTCGATGCGGAAAAAAATATCGTTGCGCTTGGTTTGAATACGGGCCAAGTGCTTATTTTTAAGCATGAGTATGCTTCGAACTATAAGGATGATAAAAGAACCATTGTTCCAACTATTAGTTTCCCACTGGGCGAAGAGCCCATTGATCTAGAAATTGGTGAACAGGCATTAACTAGTTTAGCAATTAGTGAGAACGAAGATGGATTAACACTTTTTGTGCATACCGAAAGTGGGGCACGTTTAGTTAATTTTGAAAAAGCATCTTCATTTTTAGACGAAGATGAAGCTACTTTAGAGCTCACTAGTCAAGTTCAACTACCTTATGTTGATACACCGATAAAAGCTTTGATATCGCCTGAGCGAGATTGGTTATATTTATTGAATAAAGAAGGTGCGTTAGCTTATTACGATATTCGCTCAAAAGACGAGCCAATTCATATCGAAGATGTGTCAGTACTTGATGAAGGCAGCATGCCGACTACTTTAGAATTTTTAATCGGTGGTATTTCATTACTACTTGCCGATGATCTAGGCAATATTCATCAGTTATTTTTAGTGCGCGGCGAAGATGGTACTCGACATTTAACATCTATAAGAAAATTTAAAAGTGGTAGCGCAAAAATTTCTAGTATTACTACTGAGCAACTACGCAAAGGATTTTTAGTTACCGACACAGATGGAAATATTTCTATTTTCCATACTACTGCAGATCGTCATGTCATAACAAAAAATATAATTGATAAACCACTCGCACATCTTGGTATCGCGCCGAGAAGCAATAAGATCATTGCGGAAGATGTCTCCGGTCAAGTACATGTTTGGGGTCTCGATAGTGAGCACCCAGAAGCCTCAATGAAATCGATATGGGGGAAGGTTTGGTATGAGAGTTATCCTGAACCAGATTACATTTGGCAATCGTCATCTGCCTCTAGTGACTTTGAGCCTAAATTTAGTCTTACGCCGTTAACCTTTGGAACATTTAAAGCTGCATTTTACGCGATGTTATTTGCAATGCCATTGGCGATATGTGGCGCGATTTTTACAGCCTACTTTATGGCACCAAAAATGCGCGGAGTGGTTAAACCTTCAATTGAAATTATGGCGGCGTTGCCGACGGTAATTTTAGGATTTTTGGCAGGTCTTTGGTTAGCGCCTTACATAGAATTGAATTTACCAGGTGTGTTTACGGTTTTATTATTGGTGCCCTTGGGCATTTTCGTGGCCAGTTATTTTTGGTGGCGATTACCTGAATTCGTTACTAGTCAAATAACAGATGGTTGGCAAGCTGCACTGTTGTTACCGGTAGTTTTATTTTTTGCTTGGGCTAGCTTGGCGCTTAGTCCATGGCTAGAACAAGTATTGTTTGATGGCAATATGCGTCTTTGGCTTACAGACACTATGGGTGTGGGTTACGACCAGCGTAATGCATTGATCATTGGTATTACGATGGGTTTTGCAGTGATCCCCATTATCTTTTCTATATCTGAAGATGCAGTTTTTAGTGTACCTAAACATTTGTCTTCAGGTTCTTTAGCGCTAGGTGCTACGCCTTGGCAAACATTGATGAGAGTCGTTTTGCCCTCTGCAAGTCCTGGAATTTTTTCTGCCACAATGATTGGTTTGGGTCGTGCTGTAGGTGAAACCATGATTGTGTTAATGGCTACCGGTAACACACCGGTGATGGATTTTAGTATTTTCGAAGGGATGCGCACCTTGTCTGCGAATGTGGCGGTAGAGCTACCGGAATCTGAAGTGGATAGTACGCACTTTAGGGTGCTGTTTTTAGCTTCTTTAGTGCTGTTTATTTTTACTTTTTTCTTTAACACCATCGCAGAAGTGGTTAGACAAAGACTGCGTGAAAAATATAGTTCTTTATAACTAGACCCATTTAGATGCCTAACAATAAAACTCATAAAGACCCATTTTATAAATCCGGCACCCCTTGGATTTGGTTAAACGCGGGAGCGGTAACCATTAGTGTGATAATGGTAGTAGGTTTGTTAGCGCTGATTGCAGTACGAGGACTAGGGCACTTTTGGCCAAAGACAGTTTATGAAATTGAGTATTTAAATAATGATGAAACCGTTCAGGTTATAGGTGAGCGTGTTGAGACTGAAGAGGTATTAAAACAAAGAATTTTAGAGTCAGGCATAAAAGTAGAAAGCGATGATGAGTTAATTAAGCGAAGCTTAATCAAAGTTGGAAATCGCGATTCCTTGGGTGTTGATTTCATGTTAACCGTTACACCTAATGAACAGAAAGTTACAAAACCAGAAGACGTTTTGGTGTTGGAGCGCACACAGTGGGGAAACTTTTACGGATTTCTGAAGGAAATTAAAAGTGACAATAAAGTTCTAAGTCTTTACGAAGACATTAAATGGCAAGATTTAGATGAACGCCTAAATAGAGTAGCTGAACTAAGAGAAAGAATTGAGCATATTGAAAAAGTTGAAATTGGCCGCATCAACTACCAAATTGAAAAACTACGTTTAAAACAACGTGGGCTTGAGAAAGATGGTGTTACAAACCAAGAAGTATTTAAGCCAATTGAAAAGGCTCGTTCAGAGTTTAATGCTGATTATGAAGTACTAAAGAGTGAATTGAATTCACTATATAAAGAGATGTCACGGGATAGTATTACGGCAACCATCATGGGTGGCAAAGAAGTAGAAGTTAAGTTGGCTGATATCGTGAAAGCATATCGCCCCAATACAATGAACTTGCTAGACAAAATATTCTTTTACGCTAAAACCTTTTGGGGATTTATTACCGATGACCCAAGAGAAGCCAATACCGAAGGCGGAATTTTCCCAGCTATTTTTGGGACCGTGCTAACCGTATTGTTGATGTCAGTAGTAGTAATGCCATTCGGTGTGATCGCAGCTATTTATTTACGTGAATATGCAAAGCAGGGTTTCTTAACTCGTTTAGTCAGAATATCGGTAAATAATCTCGCCGGTGTGCCTTCCATTGTCTATGGTGTATTTGGCCTTGGCTTTTTTGTCTATATTATTGGCGGTACGATAGACGAATTATTTTACTCTGAAGCACTACCTTCACCTACGTTTGGTTCGGGCGGGTTATTATGGGCATCCCTGACTCTAGCGCTACTAACTGTGCCGGTTGTAATTGTTGCCACAGAAGAAGGATTATCGCGCATTCCGAGAGCGATTCGCGAAGGTTCATTAGCATTAGGTGCTACCAAAGCAGAAACTTTGTGGCGTACTATTTTACCAATGGCTAGTCCTGCAATTATGACTGGGCTAATCCTTTCAATTGCACGTGCTGCGGGTGAAGTGGCGCCTTTAATGTTGGTAGGTGTAGTCAAGCTTGCGCCTTCATTGCCGCTAGATGGCAATGCGCCATTTATTCATTTGGAACGTAAGTTTATGCACTTGGGTTTTCATATTTACGACGTAGGTTTTCAAAGCCCCAATGTAGAAGCTGCGCGTCCATTAGTGTATGCAACCGCCTTAATTCTTGTGCTAGTAATTGTTATTCTTAATTTGGCTGCAATTTACACAAGAAATCATTTAAGAGAAAAATATAAAGATTTAGAACAAAATTAATTATGCAATTCTATTCTTTGCTTGGGATTGAACCTGTATATCAATTATGTAAGGCTTTGTAGGAGCTAAGGAATACATGACTATGGCCGCACCAAAAATTTCACATGATGTTTTGCTCAATAAAGGGAGCCAAAATATTGAGGAAGAAACAGATTGTTTTGAATGCAGAGAGTTTGGTCTATATTACGGCGCTACCCAAGCACTTAAAAATATCAATTTAGTCATCCCTGAGAAACGTGTTACTGCGTTTATTGGTCCGAGTGGTTGTGGTAAATCTACATTGTTGCGTTGTATGAATCGCATGAATGATTTAATCGATATCGTGCGTTTAGAAGGCTATATGTTCCTGCATGGTGAAGACATTAATACTAAATCCGTTAATGTTGCCGAATTGCGACGTAAAGTAGGAATGGTATTTCAAAAACCTAATCCTTTTCCTAAAACCATTTATGAAAATGTTGCTTATGGTTTGCGCCTGCAAGGTGTGAATAAGAAAAGAGTATTAGATGAGCGAGTGGAGTGGGCGCTTAAGGGTGCTGCTTTATGGGATGAGGTAAAAGATCGTTTACAAGATAACGCTCTAGGGCTTTCTGGTGGCCAGCAACAACGCTTAGTAATTGCACGTTCTATAGCAATTCAGCCAGAAGTTATCCTTCTAGATGAACCCGCTTCAGCGTTAGACCCTATTTCAACTTTAAAAATTGAAGAATTAATCATTCAGCTAAAGGAACAGTATACGGTGGTCATTGTTACACATAATATGCAACAGGCTGCGCGGGTTTCGGATTACACTGCGTTTTTATATTTGGGTGAACTGATCGAATTCGGCGCTACCGATCAACTATTTACCAACCCAAGCGAAAAGCAAACTGAAGATTA
>JABDMD010000159.1 GCA_013001685.1 Gammaproteobacteria bacterium
GTTTGGCGTTGTTCCTTTTTGGTATGGAACAAATGTCTGACTCACTTAAATCTGCACTTGGCAATCAAATGAAGGTATTGCTCGCCAAGTTAACTCGTAATCGTTTCACCGGTGCACTTACAGGAGCCTTTGTCACCGCAATTATCCAGTCTTCATCCGTTACTACTGTGCTGGTGGTGGGATTTGTATCTGCCGGTATGATGACCATGAGTCAATCTATTGGTGTCATCATGGGGGCTAACGTTGGCACGACGATAACTGCACAAATTGTTGCGTTTAAAGTTGAAGAAGCAGCATTGTGGATGATCGCTATTGGTTTTCTTGCAATGTTTACATCTGAGCAAGAGAAAATAAAACATTACGGCAGCATGTTAATGGGATTGGGGTTGATTTTTTATGGCATGAGCTTAATGGGCGAGGGAATGAACCCCTTACGCAGTTATGAGCCTTTTCTAGAGTTTATGACTCAAATGGATCGTCCATTACTCGCAATACTCGTTGGCGCATTATTTACTGCTCTCGTTCAATCTTCTTCTGCCACTACTGCCATTGTAATTACTATGGCTGGCCAAGGCCTTATTAGTTTGGAAGCCGGAATTGCATTGGCATTCGGTGCCAATATTGGAACTTGTATTACTGCGCAACTTGCAGCTTTAGGAAAACCGAGAGAAGCATTACGTGCTGCGGTAGTTCACTTATTGTTTAATGTCGGGGGTGTACTTATATGGCTGCCATTTATAGGTCTACTGGCAAGTTGGGTAGTTGGTTTCTCGCCATCACATATAGATTTAGAAGGTACTGCGCGGATGGCAGCTGAGGTTCCTCGCCAAATTGCCAATGCACATACAATATTTAACATTGCTAATACGATAATTTTTATTGGATTTACCGGTGTACTCGCGCGGCTGGTGATATGGCTTGTGCCCGAAAAAATAGAAGAAGAAAAGGTAATCATCGCGCCCAAATTTCTAAGTGATACCTTGATTGAAACCCCTGCACTAGCCCTGCAAGCTGTGCGGCTGGAAATTGCTCGTATGGGTGAGATTGTCGAAAAGATGTTTATTGGTCTTCGCAAAGCAATGCTTAAGCGAGAGCGCGGCCAACTCGAGAAAGTTCAAATGATGGATGATCAAGTAGATGTCTTAGAGGGCGAAATACTGCGCTATCTGGGTAAAATTCGATCGCAACCACTATCAGAAAAACAAAGCGCAGAAATCGCTCAGGCTATGAAAGCATCGGATGGCTTTGAGAGTGTGGGTGACGTTATTGAGACCGACCTCGTAGGCCTGGGATATAAAACATTGGATAAAAACATTCAAGCCAGCGAAGCCATGCGGTATTTATTTGATGAGCTTGGCGACAAGCTTTCAGCGGCTATAAAGTTAACCATTCGCGCCGTAGAGGATGTCGATCAACGCGCCGCCAGTGAGGTGCTTTCCATGAAGGCCGATATCAATCGTTTAATGAACGAGGCCTTAGAACTTCAGTCACGTGAACTTGCAGGTGTTGCTCCTGAAAAAATCGAAGTAATGCGTATGGAGATGACAGTAATAGAGAACTTGAAACGCATTCATACCTATCTTAAACGCATCGCCCGTGAATACGTTCCAAAGGAAATACGTGATTAAACGGATCACTAACTTAGTGGGCAAAGTCTAAAACCAGATGAGTTTAAAATTTTTAATTACTATGCTTAGGTCTGATTTTCCATGCTGAGTTTGCTGCAGACAATCTTCGCGAGTTCTCACAAGCATGCAGATGATGAATATGAGCGAATTATCGATCTTGCCATCAATATGACGGTTGAGCGCACTGATCCACGCTTGAAGTTAATTCGTAGTTACAAAAAGCGACTACGTGATTCTGTCGAAATCGCAGTGAAGTATGTAATCGAAGTTGTCGAGACAATGCAGACTCCACTGGAGATGAGTCGAAGTGCATTCGCTGCTGATGCACAGGTAAACGCATTCTTTGCATCGGCAAACGAGCTTGAACATGAGATCAGTATCAATCAATCAGTACGTGAGTTTGTCGCCAGGTCTGTGGGAAAAAGTGATGATTACCTGTATCTTGGTATGGCAATGTCCTTGACGAAAAAGAATGTTTTCGTGCCCGTACTCAAAGGCGAAATAATACAACACGATGTGGCACGCACCGCTATTAACTTTTCTGAACACCGATTTGTTGATCCGTCCGACAGCGAGCTAAACCTTCGCCGCAAAATTAAGCAGCGAGTCTTTATGAATTTGGTTCAGTGTGCTTTAGCTGAGCTAATAAAAATAAAGGATCGAAAACAGGAGCTCGAAAGCCAGAGAATCCTTTTACGGGCGAAGCTCAGAAATATAATACACCAGGCTCTTGGACTCGAACCGTTGACCGATGCCATCACTGATGAAAATATTAACCGCGAGAAATTGGAGACAGAGCTTGCTGAAATTGAGCGTACATTAAAGGAAACCGCGGCGAGCATCGAAACACTGGATCAATATCTTGAAATCATCAGCAATGTAATGGCGAATCCAAAAAATCATATAAGAGTGGAAAATACTGCGATTCGTCTTAATCGGATGAACTTCGCCACTTCACCAAATGACGAGGATCCAGGAGAAGAGATCATTTATACAGATTTTGAATCTAGTGAACCAAAGAAGATTGCCGGGCGTCTTATTAAGTACCCGCGCGCAGAATTGCTAAGCGAAAAAATTCTAAAAGATAAGGCGCGTTTTGTTCTGCCGGCATGAACGTATAGTCCAGCTCCACGTTGCCAATAAATTGAGGCAGTCGCTTAAAAAAACAAAAACTACTACAATATAAATTTGAATCCGAACGGTGCCTGATTAACTGTACGCACAAATTTTCAGGAGAAAAAAATGAATAAAAAAGAAAAAGACCAAGGTGTTATTTTTGCTTTGCTTGAGCGTTTTGAGGCGCAACGTCTGCCACGAATGCTGGAAATAAAGCAGCGTGTGGATGCAGGTGAACTACTTACCAATACAGATTTAGAATTTTTGAAAGAAACCAATCAAGACGCTAGAAAAAGTGAGCCATTTGCAGAACGAAATTCCGAGTGGCAAGAACTCTATGCCAAAGCAGTCCACTTACATGAAGATATTGTACAAAAAGCACTAGAAAATGAAAAAAAACTGAATTCTTAAAATTCTATTTGACTCAAAACCTAGAAAAATTTAAACCATGGTTAATTCTTGACTAGGGATTGTTTAATTTAGTCATCTTATATTGCTATACCTGCTACTTGCTGATGTAATCAAAACTACTATCCATGACCTTTATCCTGTAATTAAGAGTACTAGTGCTCTATAAAAGCAGATCTATTGCATAGTAAGTTTGCCGTTATTTACTAAAATTAAGTTTATGGATGACACACCACCAGAAGACCAAAATAAGCAAATAGGAAAGGGCATGATCATCATTGCCTGGGTGTTGATTTTTGGCATGATGGTTTGGTTTTTTGGTGTATTAGAAACTAATAAGCGTAATCCAAATCAAAATGTGAGCACGCATGTGCTAAGTACTGGTGAAAAAGAAGTGGTGCTGCAAAGC
>JABDMD010000061.1 GCA_013001685.1 Gammaproteobacteria bacterium
TCTCCAGCCTGTCATTGAGTACACTTTTGAAACACCGTTTAAAATCACTGTGCGATCTTTGAGTGAAGGGGTAGTGTTCAAGATGTTAGTAAACTTCTGCCCACCAAACATAATGTGTTCATAGATATCATCGGTTACAACAGTAATATTTTTATGCTTCTCTAAAAACTTGCCTAGCTCAGTTAATTCTTCTTTAGTGTAAGCAATGCCAGATGGATTGGATGGGCTATTGATAACAAATAGTTTTGATTTTGGTGTGATGTATTTTTCTAAGTCGGCAGCCGTAATCTTGCAACGGTGTGCATCATCACTAGGAATGATCACCGGCTCGCCACCTGCTAATAAGGCCATGTCTGGATACGATACCCAGTATGGTGCAGGTATTAGTACTTCATCACCGTCATTTAGAATAGCTTGACACAAGTTGTAAAAAACTTGCTTGCCACCATTAGAAACCATCACCTCGTTGGCTTCGTAACTAAGCCGATTCTCACGCTTAAATTTATCGATGACAGCATTTTTTAAGGAAATTGTTCCAGGTACTGGGGTGTATTTAGTTTTACCATCTTGCATCGCTTGAATTGCAGCTGCCTTGATATGTTCTGGAGTATCAAAGTCTGGTTCACCTGCGGCGAGGTTTAAGATATCTCCGCCTTCAGCACGAATTTGATTTGCTCGCGCCGTTATGGCTAAAGTGACAGATGGCTGAATGCGAGATACGCGATTGGCTAATGGACTGGTCACAAAAGTTCCCTTGTATTTATATGTTGTCTAAGTAGATTGAATGAGTAGGCCACTTTACAGCGGCGAGCCATCATACGTGAACTTTCTAAAAGAGATAAGTCAAAAAGTGTTCAAAAAACAATCACAGCCATGCAAAGTAATTTTCAGCTAAATACTAAATTTGGCCCTGCCGGTGATCAGCCAGAAGCCATATCTATGTTGGTGGAAGGCTTAAGCGATGGTTTGGCGCATCAAACGCTTTTGGGTGTTACCGGTTCAGGCAAGACCTTTACTATTGCCAATGTCATACAAACAGTCCAGCGACCTACAATTATCTTGGCTCCCAATAAAACTCTAGCTGCCCAATTGTATGGGGAAATGAAGGAATTTTTCCCTAAAAATGCAGTGGAATATTTCGTTTCATATTACGACTACTACCAGCCGGAAGCCTATGTGCCGTCAAGCGATACCTTTATAGAGAAAGATGCCTCGGTAAATGACCACATTGAACAAATGCGTCTATCAGCTACTAAAGCACTATTTGAACGACCCGATACCATCATCGTCGCAACGGTATCTGCAATTTATGGTTTGGGTGATCCAAAAGCGTACCTAGGCATGGTGATGCATTTGGATCGTGGTGATCGAATCGATCATCGTAAGTTGTTGCGTAAGCTCGCCGAGCTGCAATACACACGCAATGATGTAGAGCTGCGTCGCGGTACATTCCGAGTACATGGTGATGTCATTGATGTGCATCCGGCAGAATCTGAACGTGAAGCAATTCGAGTTGAATTGTTTGATGATGAAATTGAAAGCCTTAGTTATTTTGATCCACTTACTGGCGAACTGATTCGCAAAGTACCGCGTTTAACGATTTATCCGAAAACACACTATGTAACTCCGCGTGAAATTTTATTAAACGCTATCGATCAAATTAAAGGTGAATTAAAAGATCGTTTGAAAGTATTAAAAGACGATAATCGTTTAGTAGAAGAGCAGCGTTTGGAACAGCGCACACGATTCGATTTAGAAATGATTCAAGAAATTGGTTACTGCAATGGTATCGAAAATTATTCACGATATTTATCAGGTCGTGCAGCAGGTGAACCACCTCCCTGTTTATTAGATTACTTGCCGGACAATGCATTAATGGTGATGGATGAAAGCCATGTATCGGTGCCGCAATTTGGTGGTATGTATAAAGGTGATAGGTCACGTAAAGGGACGTTGGTCGAATATGGATTCCGACTACCATCTGCTATGGACAATCGGCCTTTAAAGTTTGAGGAGTTTGAAGCTTTAGCGCCACAGATGATCTATGTATCAGCTACACCGGGTCCTTATGAAACGGATAAATCTGAGGCAATTGCGGAACAGGTTGTACGTCCAACAGGTTTAGTAGATCCAGAAATAGAAGTGCGTCCTGTTGCTTCGCAAGTAGATGATGTGCTTTCGGAAATTAATGAACGCATTCAAAAAGATGAGCGTATTTTAATTACTACTCTAACTAAACGTATGTCGGAAGACCTTACAGAATATTTGAATGAGCATGGTGTACGTGTGCGTTATTTGCATTCTGATATTGATACCGTGGAACGTGTTGAGATAATTAGAGGTTTGCGCAAAGGTGATTTTGATGTGCTAGTGGGTATTAACTTATTGCGAGAAGGTTTAGATATTCCCGAAGTATCTTTAGTAGCGATTCTGGATGCAGATAAAGAAGGTTTTCTACGATCAGAAAGATCGTTGATTCAAACTGTGGGTCGTGCTGCACGACATCTTAGTGGCAAAGCCATAATGTATGCAGACAAAATTACAGGTTCTATGCAAAAGGCGATTGAAGAAACCAATCGCCGTCGCGACAAACAGGTGGCCTTTAATAAAAAGCATGGTATTACTCCTGTGGGTATTAAGAAGAATGTGTCTGACATTATGGAGGGCGCATACAAAATGCCGTATGACTTAAGCAAAGGTGCATCACGCAAGAAAGTGGCTGAAGAGATTTATGAATATTCACGCATGACACCAGAGCAAGGCATGAAAAAAGTCAGGCAGCTCGAGCAAAAAATGTATAAGCATGCGAAAGACCTTGAGTTTGAAGAGGCGGCTAAAATTCGAGACGAGATTACTAGACTCAAGGATATAATTATTGGTAAACCAAGTGCGATTTGATGGCGAGGTATCGCACGAATTAGATCTATGTTAATTTCTTCAATCGCGTTAGGCGCGTAGCTCAGTTGGTTAGAGCGCTACCTTGACATGGTAGAGGTCAGCAGTTCGAATCTGCTCGTGCCTACCAGACTTGCGAATGGCTATTTCTCGCAAATCGATTATAGCGAGGCTATTCAAAATAAATTTTTAAACAAGTGGCCGGTCGTAGAGGTCACCACTGAAAGAGAGAAAATAAAATGCCAGTCATTACCCTTCCTGACGGAACTCAAAAACAATTCGATCATCCAGTAACCATTCAACAAATTGCAGAATCGATTGGTCCTGGCTTAGCGAAAGCTGCTATTGCAGGACGTATTAATGGTGAGCTTGCTGATGCCTGCGTTGAAATTTCCAAAGACGCCAATTTAGAAATTGTTACCAGCAAGGATCAAGATGGCGTCGATATTATTCGTCACTCATTTGCACATTTAATGGGACATGCGATTAAGCAACTTTATCCTACAGCGAAAATGGCAATTGGTCCGGTGATTGAGAATGGATTTTATTACGACATAGAATACGATCGTCCATTTACGCCCGAAGATTTAGATGCGATTGAAAAGCGTATGAGTGAGTTAATTAAGAAAGACTATGACGTAATTCGCAAAGTGGTCAGTCGTGATGAAGCGGTGAATGTATTTAAAGAACGAAATGAAGATTACAAAGTAGAAATTGCTTCAGAGATACCGGATGGTGAAATTATCGCTTTGTATCAACATGAAGAATATACCGATATGTGTCGCGGACCACACGTGCCAAATACTCGTCACTTGCGCGCGTTTAAGTTAACCAAGCTTGCTGGCGCATATTGGCGTGGCAATTCAGATAATCAAATGTTGCAGCGTATTTATGGAACAGCATGGGCAGATAAAAAACAACTTAAAGAATATCTCACTCAATTAGAAGAAGCAGAGAAGCGTGATCACCGGAAAATTGGAAAGCAGATGGATTTGTTTCATTTTCAAGAAGAAGCACCAGGAATGGTGTTTTGGCACGATCGTGGCTTCACATTATATAAAGTGGTTGAGAACTACATTCGCAATACACTTAAAGAGCGTGGCTATCAGGAAGTGTTAACGCCGCAAGTGTTGGATCGTAAGCTTTGGGAAAAGTCGGGCCATTGGGATAAATTTGGTGACATGATTTTTGCAACCCAATCTGAAAATCGTGAATATGCAATTAAGCCAATGAACTGTCCTGGGCATGTGCAAATCTATAATCAAGGTTTAAAAAGCTACCGTGATTTACCTTTAAAGCTTTCTGAGTTTGGTTTAGTACACCGTAATGAGCCTTCAGGGACTTTGCACGGCTTAATGCGTTGCCGTCGATTTGTGCAAGATGATGCGCATATTTTTTGTACACGTGAGCAATTACAAGAAGAAGTGGCTGAGCTAATAAAGCTTACCTTTGATGTATATAAAGAGTTTGGCTTCGAAAAGATTGAGCTGGCGTTATCGACTCGCCCCGAACAGCGGGTAGGTGAAGATGAACTCTGGGATGAGGCCGAAGAAGCTCTTGAACAGGCATTCAAGAATCAAGGCTTGGAATTCAAGCTTCAGCCAGGAGAAGGGGCTTTTTATGGACCCAAGATCGAATTTACCTTGAGAGACTGCATTGGGCGTACCTGGCAGTGTGGCACTATACAGGTGGATTTTTCCATGCCAGGGCGTTTGGATGCTACATATGTGGCAGAAGATGGTGCGAAGCATGTGCCGGTGATGATTCACCGTGCCATATTGGGCTCTTTAGAGCGATTCATAGGTATTTTAATTGAAAACTATGCTGGTAATTTACCCTTCTGGTTGGCGCCAACACAGGCGGTTATCATGAATATTACTGATAAACACAGCGAATATGTAGGCTCAGCGCTAGAAACGCTTAAAAATCAAGGGTTCAGAGTCATTTCCGACTTGAGAAATGAGAAGATTGGCTTTAAGATTCGCGAGCACACAATGACCCATGTACCGTATATGCTGGTAGCGGGTGATCGTGAAATCGAAGCGAATCAACTGGCCGTTCGTACGCGCAGTGGTGAGGATCTTGGCTCGATGGACATTGATGACATCGTCAAGAAATTTACTCAGGAATGCGTGAACCGCGGCCATTAATTTTTTTGGAGGATTAGAATATTAGCGCAGCGAAAGATAACCGTTTAAATGAAGAGATAACCGATCAAGAAGTGCGTTTGATTGGTAGTGATGGTGAACAAGTTGGTGTAGTTGCAATTGACGAAGCACAACAAATTGCACAAGACGCTAATTTAGATTTAGTTGAGATCGTACCCAATGCCAAGCCTCCGGTTTGCAGAGTAATGGATTACGGTAAATTTAAATTTGAGCAAAGCAAGAAAGCACACGCTGCGAAAAAGAAACAAAAACTAATTCATGTAAAAGAAATTAAGTTTCGACCGGGAACTGAAGAGGGTGACTACCAAACAAAGTTAAGAAAACTTACAGAGTTCTTAACGGAAGGTGATAAAACAAAAGTTACCATTCGATTTCGAGGTCGAGAAATGATGCACCAAGATTTAGGAATGAAATTGCTGAATCGAATTGAAAAAGACTTAGAAGAATATGGTGAAGTTGAACAACGACCAAAGCTAGAAGGAAGACAATTGGTAATGGTGTTCACACCACTAAAAAAGAAGTAAGTAAAGATTTAAAGAAAGAAATAAATAGATATAACAAGCTAAATTTAAGATGCCAAAATTAAAAACAAACAGAGGTGCTGCAAAGCGTTTCAAGAAAACTGCCTCAGGTGGTTTTAAGCGTTCGCAATCTCATTTGCGACATATTCTTACTAAGAAGAGCACCAAAAGGAAAAGACATTTGCGTGCTGACTCCTTGATTGCTGAGTCAGATGTTAAAGCTGTTAAGCAAATGCTTCCTTACGCTTGAATATTTATCCATAACGAAAGAATTTAGCTAAAGAAATTAGCCAAAAGAAATAAGAGAGAACAGAGATGCCAAGAGCAAAACGATCCGTTGTCGCACATGCAAAACATAAAAAAGTACGCGCTAAAGCCAAAGGTTACTATGGTGCACGTAAAAATGTTTACCGAGTTGCTAAACAAGCGGTAATTAAAGCTGGTCAATATGCGTATCGTGACCGTAGACAAAAGAAGCGCCAGTTCCGTTCGCTTTGGATTGTGCGCATTAATGCTGCAGCAAGACAGTTTGATTTGTCATATAGCAGATTGATTGATGGTTTGAATAAAGCATCAATTGATATAGACCGTAAAGTCTTAGCAGACTTGGCAGTTCACGATATTGATACTTTTGGTAAGTTAGCTGAAAGGGCTAAATCAAGTTTAGCGACGGCTTAACCAAGTACCTGTTCGCAGGATTGTTATCAACACAAAATATAAATTTGTATAAGTTGATTAAAGGGAAAGGCAATGCCTTTCCCTTTTTTGTTTAAAGAGTTGATTTTAAAAACATGTCCGATCTTAGTTCTTTAGAAACTACAGCAATTGATGAAATCCAGTCGACTGACGACATGGAAAAACTGGAATCTCTGCGTGTAGAGTATCTTGGTAAAAAAGGTGTGCTTACTGAACAGCTTAAGGCGCTTGGTAAACTTCCTAAAGAAGAACGTCCAGCAGCCGGTCAAGAGATCAATAAGGTTAAGGTGCGTATCCAAGAAGCGATCGAGGGCAGAAAATCACATTTACAAGAAGCAGGGATTATACAACAGTTAAACAATGAAACTCTGGATATTACTTTGCCGGGCAGAGGGCAAAGTTCTGGAGGTTTGCATCCGATCACACTTACGCTCAATCGAATTCAAAACTACTTCAAGCAATTTGGTTTTGTTGTAGAAGAAGGTCCTGAAATCGAGGATGAGTTTCATAATTTTGAAGCGCTAAATATTCCTGATCATCATCCTGCGCGAGCAATGCATGACACTTTCTATTTTGACGATAAGCTTTTGCTCCGTACCCATACCTCTTCAGTACAGATTCATGTGATGCAAGAACAAAAGCCACCAATAAGAATTATTGCCCCAGGACGTGTGTATCGATGCGATTCGGACCCCACGCATAGTCCTATGTTTCATCAAGTTGAAGGGTTATTGGTAGACGAACAGGTTTCGTTTGTAGACTTAAAAGGAATCATTATTGATTTTCTGAAATGCTTTTTTGATGACGAGAATTTACAAGTGCGTTTCAGGCCTTCCTATTTTCCTTTTACTGAACCTTCCGCAGAAATTGATATTGGTATGCTTGATAAAAATACAAATTTAACAAAATGGTTAGAGGTGATGGGTTGTGGCATGGTGCATCCGAATGTATTTGCAAGCGTAGGTATAGACACCGATAAATATAGTGGTTATGCCTTTGGTATGGGGGTTGAGCGTTTAGCGATGTTACGTCATCAAGTGAACGATTTGCGATTATTCTTTGAAAACGATCTACGTTTTCTACAACAGTTTGCGTAATTACACGGGTTAATAATAAATATGCGTGTAAGTGAAAATTGGTTGCGTGAATGGGTGGATCCAGGTATTGATACACAGCAATTAGCAGATACCTTAACCATGGCGGGTTTAGAGGTTGATGGTATTGAGCCTGCCGCTCCTAAGTTTTCAGGTGTGGTGGTTGCAAAAGTCCTCAGGGCTGACCCTCATCCAGATGCCAAAAAATTACATGTATGTGATGTTGATGATGGTAGTTGTGAAGTAAATAAAGTGATCTGTGGTGCTGGTAATGTACGTAAAGGGCTTATGGTTGCTTTTGCGAAGGTTGGTGCAATATTACCCAATGATTTTAAAATAGAGCCTAAAGTATTGCGCGGAGTAGAGTCTTTTGGAATGTTGTGTTCGGCGAGTGAGTTAGGATTAGCAGAATCCTCTCAGGGCATTATGGAGCTACCAGAAGATGTTGAATTAGGTGCTGATGTATATTCAAGTTTTGCCTTAGAAGATCAAGTGATCGATATTGACCTAACGCCGAATCGTTCTGATTGTTTAAGTATTCAGGGTATTGCGCGTGAAGTTTCAGCGTTATTAGATAAACCTCTGCTAAGAAAATTTACTACGCCTGAAGTAAAAGCTACTAATAAGTCTTTAATCCCTGTTTCCATCCAAGCAAATCAAGAATGCCCGCGTTATGTAGGTAGAGTGATTGAAGGGGTGTCGGGATCTGTGCAGAGTCCATTATGGATGCAAGAGAAATTACGTCGTGCGGGAGTGCGTGCAATTAATGCGATAACAGATATCACTAATTTCGTCATGCTTGAAATGGGACAACCCATGCATGCATTTGATTTAGATAAATTAAGTGGAGGCGTGGTAGTTCGTTTTGCGAACAAAGCTGAGAAGCTTGAATTACTTGACGGTCAAACAGTTGAGCTTGACAGAGATGAGTTAGTTATCGCAGATGAAAAACAAGCTGTTGCGCTTGCTGGAATTATGGGAGGGCAAGCCACTGCTATCCAAGATAGTACTACTAGAGTATTTTTAGAAAGCGCATCTTTCAAGCCAGAAATCATTACTGGAAAAGCGCGGCGTTATGGTCTGCATACCGATTCTTCGCATCGTTTTGAGCGCGGTGTTGATGCTAATTTAGCAGCCCAAGCAATCGAAAGAGCGACACAGCTAATTTTAGATTTGGTTGGCGGTGATGCAGGGCCAGTAACTTGCGAAGAAGATATGTCTGCATTACCTAAGCCTGCGCAGATAAAATTAGAACATCTTAAGGTTGAGTCATTGCTTGGTATTAAGTTTTCTTTAGAAGAAGTGCAATCACTTTTAGAACGTTTGCAGTGTGGAGTTGAAGTTAAGAAAGATGTGTTACATGTTTTGCCGCCAAGTTATCGGTTTGATTTGACGATAGATGTGGACTTGATAGAAGAAGTTGCTCGTTTGGTGGGTTATGAAAATATTCCTGCTAATGTAAATGCCTTGGCTATAAATACCACTGCAAATATTGAAGCCGATCAGCTTGAGTCAATAAAGGGTGCATTGGTATCACGTGGTTATCACGAAGTGGTTACTTTTAGTTTTGTTGATCAAGAGATTGATACTTTTTTTAATGATAAGAATGCTGGGAAAAAACTTGTGAACCCCATATCGCAAGAGTTATCCGTGATGCGCAGCAGCACATGGCCAGGTTTGATCAAGACGGCACTGCACAATCTTCATCGACAACAATCTCGTATTCGAATATTTGAGAAAGCATTGCAGTTTAAGAATACAGCGAACGGCTTAAAACAGTCGCCTAGTCTTGCGGGGCTAATTGTTGGCGATGTCGAGCCAGAGCAATGGGGTTCAGCGAGTAGAAAAGTAGACTTTTATGATGTGAAAGGAGATGTCGTGCAGTTATTAAAGTTTTCGTCATTGTCTGAACATCAAATTTCATTTTTACCCGCTGAGGATGCTGCGTTACATCCCGGACAATCGGCTAAAATTACTTTAGGTGAAACTTTAATTGGTCGTCTAGGTAAGCTGCACCCGCGCATACAATCCGCGCTAGAAATTAGTCCCGCAGTTTATTTATTTGAATTGCAATTGAATGAATTGATTAACAAAGCTCCAGTGAAAGTTTTTCAAGCGCTTTCCAAATACCCTTCGATTCGTCGGGATATCACAATTATTGTTGAGGAGAGTGTCAATGCGGAAATGATTCGTTCAAACATTGAACAACTAAGTATTGCTAGTTTAAAGAGTGTCGAAGTATTTAGTATTTACACTGGGAAAGGGATCCCAAAATTAAAGAAAAGCGTCTCTTTAGGCTTGATTTTACAAGAGTTTTCACGCACGCTTACAGATAAAGAAATAGAACAAACAGTCTTATTAATTATTTCTCAACTTGAAAGTAAAGTTGGAGCAGAAATAAGAAACTAATAAAAATGGCGCTCACTAAAGCAGACATGGCAGAAAATTTGTTCGAGGAGTTAGGCCTCAACAAAAGAGAAGCAAAAGAACTTGTCGAAATCTTTTTTGAAGAGGTTCGTGTCGCATTAGAGCAAGGACATGAAGTAAAGTTGTCCGGATTTGGTAATTTTATCTTACGAGACAAGAATCAACGTCCAGGGCGCAATCCAAAAACAGGTGAGGAGATTCCAATTTCTGCGAGACGTGTTGTTACTTTCCGCCCAGGGCAGAAATTAAAAGCGAGAGTTGAGGCATATGCTGGAAATCAATAATAATAATGAATTACCGGCGATTCCGGGGAAGCGATATTTTACAATTGGGGAAGTGAGTGAGCTATGTGGAGTAAAACCACATGTGCTTCGCTATTGGGAGCAAGAGTTTCCATCCTTGAAGCCTGTTAAGCGTCGCGGTAATCGTCGTTACTACCAAAGACATGATGTTATCTTGATTCGTCAAATTCGTAGCCTTTTGTACGAGCAGGGCTACACCATAGGTGGCGCAAGACAAAAACTTTCTGGCTCAGATGCCAAAGAAGATCAAAATCAAAGCCAGCAAGTCGTTCATCAGATGCGTGTAGAGCTTGAAGACTTGCTTCAAGTGTTGAAACGTTAAGTAGCCACTCTATAATCATTTTTCAAAGACTGCATTTATCGGGGTGTAGCGCAGCCTGGTAGCGCACCACACTGGGGGTGTGGGGGTCGGAGGTTCGAATCCTCTCATCCCGACCACACATGCGACTGGGTACTAGTCGCAAATCATATAATGGTGTAAGCCATACCAATCAAAGTAATTCCTACTAATAGTCGCGTCTGGACTCGCACTCACCGGGTATAACTTCTATACTTGGCGCCTACGTGATTTCATGGCTTTTCATAGCATAGAATTTTGTTTCCATTTAAAAAGTAACCTGCTAATTAGACAGCACTTTGCTATCTGGTCTAGTTGTTGCTAATAGATTAATACATATGTCTTCAGATTTTCACTTTGACTTAGAGCTGGCCCTGCTAATTGGTGCATTGATTACCGGTTTTGTCTGGTTGTTAGATAAATTATTTTTAGGCGATAAACGACGCAAGCGTGCACTGGAAAAGTCATATAATTCGACCCATAGCCAAGAAGCGGTTGAGCCAAGAAACAAAGATTATCGTGATCCATGGTTTGTAGATCTTTGTAAATCCTTTTTCCCTATTTTACTTATTGTCCTGGTTTTACGTTCATTTGTAGCTGAGCCATTTCGTATTCCATCAGGCTCGATGATGCCTACTTTGTTGCATGGTGACTTTATACTGGTGAATAAGTTTACATATGGTATTCGTTTACCTGTATTGCACAAAAAATTGTTAAATATAGGTTCACCTCAGCGTGGAGATGTTGCAGTTTTCCGTTTCCCAGAAAATCCTGCTGATGATTATATTAAACGTGTGGTTGGTTTGCCTGGTGACCACATCGCTTATCGTGATAAAAAGCTGTATATAAATGGCAAATTAGTTAATCAGCAAAAGAGTGGGGTTTATCAAGGAGAGGGTGCTAATAGTGTAATGAATGGCGCGATAATATTGCGTGAGGAGCTTGAGCATCATCCACACGATATTTTGTTGAAAAAAATTAGTAATAGCGCGACGGGTGAGTTTACAGTTCCACAAAATCACTTTTTTGTGATGGGTGATAATCGTGACCATAGCAGCGATAGTCGTATATGGGGTTTTGTGCCGGAAGAAAATTTAGTAGGACGCGCTTTTTTGGTTTGGATGAATTGGGATTTTGCTGGCAAGAAGTTTAATTTTAATCGAGTTGGTAAAAAAATTATTTAACATGAGGAAATTCAAATGATAACTGTGTATAAGCAACGTGGTGCAACATTTGTATTTTGGGTATTTTTCTTAGCGCTGATTGGGTTCTTATTGATGATTGGTATCAAACTGTTTCCTGTGTATTACAAAGGATTCACAACACAAAAAATTGTGGAAGATATTGCGGTAGAAATGCAAGGCAAAAAACCTACTAAGAAACAGTTATGGCAGTCTATTGATAAACGCATTAATATTAATAGTGTCTATGGAGTGGATAAAAATCATTTCGTATTTGAAAGAAACAAAGACGCAATTGATTTTGGTTTGGATTATGAAGTTAGAATTCCTATTATTGCCAACCTAGATGCAATTGCTAAGTTCGACCAACGTCAAACAATTATCACAAAAAAATAATACCATCTGGGTTTAGTCAAAAATAAAATTCAAGAAGTCAAGCTCCAAGAAAATAAAACATTGAGTCTAGCTGAGTTACTTGGGGAAGAGTTTTTAAGCTCGAATGAATGTGTTCGTGCACTTACGCACCGCAGTGTAAGTAGTAAAAATAATGAGCGTTTAGAATATTTAGGCGACTCTTTGTTAGGATTTTTTATTGCAAATTGGTTGTTTAACCATTTCCCAACATATCCAGAGGGCGACCTTACGCGTATTCGAGCTCATCTAGTTAAAAAAGACACCCTGGCTGAAATAGCACGTGAACATAATCTGGCTAAGCATTTGGTTTTAGGTGCTGGAGAGTTAAAGTCGGGCGGTCTTCGAAGATCTTCAATTTTAGCAGATGCACTTGAAGCATTGATAGGTGCAGTATTCGTTTCTAAGGGGTACGAGAGTGCATGTGAGTTTGTTGAAAAGTTATATACAAGTCGATTTGAGAGAATTCCTACTGTTGATCAACTTAAAGATGCTAAAACCAGGTTGCAAGAACTATTGCAATCTAATGGTGAAAACTTGCCTGTATACGATCTTGTTGAGAAACATGGTAAGTCTGGAAACGAAACCTTTTCGGTGCAATGTCTAATTGAGAACTGCCAGGAAATCTTTGTCGGAATGGGTACTAGTCGGCGCAAAGCTGAGCAAGAAGCGGCAGGACTAGCTTTTGAATTTATTTCAAAAAAAATTAGTCCATAATTACTTTGGAATAGATGGCAATTAAAACACATTGTGGCTTTGTTGCTATTGTTGGGCGTGCAAATGTTGGAAAATCCACTTTGTTTAATGCTCTTTTAGATAAGCAATTATCTATCGCTACGCATAAACCACAAACTACACGACATAACATTCGTGGCATACTAAGTTTAGACGCATGTCAATTGATTTTGGTCGATACACCTGGCATCCAGTTAGGTAATAAAAGGTTAATAAATAAAGTTCTTATAAGTAATGCATTGTCTAGTTTGCAAGAAGTTGATGTAGTTCTAATGGTCGCAGAAATGGGTCGTTGGAGTAATGAAGATGATTATCTATTGAAACAGATTAAACAAGTCAATCGTCCAGTTGTATTGGTAATTAACAAAATTGACAGAATGAAAGACAAGTCAGCATTGTTTCCTATTCTAGAAGATGTGAAAAGTCGGTATGAATTTGAAGATATTATTCCTATATCTGCTTTGCATGATAAAAACATGAATACACTAACGAAGGTTTTGTGCAGTCAAGTACCAGAGTCTGTTTTTCTTTTCCCCGAGGATGTTACTTGGGATCGTGATGATGCGTTCGTGATTTCTGAAATTGTGCGTGGTGCAGCAATAACGCAACTTCATAAGGAGCTGCCTTATGCTATTTATACTGAAGTAGAAAATCTAAATTTTGAAGAAGATCTGGTATCCGTTGGAGTGGTTCTTTGGGTAGAGAAAGATAGCCAAAAAGGTATCGTGATAGGCAAAAAAGGTTCAAAATTAAAGTCTATTGGAGAACAAGCTCGCAACAGGCTTGAAAGAGTTTTTGGCAAAAAAGTCATGCTAAAGACTTGGGTGAAAGTAAAACAAAATTGGCAAGATCAGCAAGATATCGTGTCACAATTTAAGGAATAAATGAGCTCGATCATGAAGGTGCAACCATGAGAGTGCAACTACAACAAGCGTATTGCCTGCATGCCAGGCGTTATCGAGAATCTAGCCGTATTGTTGAGATGCTTACTCCTGAGCACGGTTTGGTTTCGTGTTTGGGCCACAGCTCAAAGAAAAAAAATTCAAGTGTGGATCTATTATTTACACCTCTTCTTATTTCTTGGAGCGGCAGAGGTGAACTGTTCACACTTACTCATGTAGAAAGTATTTCAGCTAAACAGTTTACAACATCTGAAGTGTCAATTATGGGGATGTATCTTAATGAACTGATTTTGAAACTAGTGCCTAAATCCAGTCCAAGCAAAGAAATTTTTGATCTCTATGGAAACGTTATTGAATTATTGGAGAAAGGGGATAATCAGGAAAAGATTTTGCGATTATTCGAAATAGAATTACTTGAATTGGTGGGCCACGGCCTTTCCTTGGATAAAGAAGTGGATCACGAAACTCCAATCCACGAGGATAGCTTTTATCGATATGATGTCGGCCTCGGTCCAGCCAGAATTCAACATGAGAATACTGCATGGAATGTAATTAAAGGTGCAACATTAATTGGGCTGCAATCTCCTTTGAGTATGGATGCTTCATGCTTGTCGGAAGCCAAGCGCCTCATGCGCGGCATTATTAACTGGCACTTAGATAGTCGACCATTGCACAGTCGAGAAATTTTACAATTTATGCAAGCATAAGGACTTATATAATATCTAAAAATTCTAAAATGTCGGTTAATTCAAAAGTGCGCCTTGGCGTAAACCTTGATCATGTGATGACGATACGTCAGGCACGTTTCACTCCGTATCCAGATTTAAAACAAGCTATCGTATTAGCAGAACGCGCAGGTGCTGATGGTATCACCATGCATTTGCGAGAAGACCGGCGCCATATACAAGATGACGATGTCTATCTGGCGAAACAGGTAATTCAAAGTAGTATGAATTTGGAAATGGCGGCTACAGATGAAATGCGAGATATCGCATTAAATGTAAAACCTGAAAACTGCTGCATTGTTCCCGAGCATAGGCAGGAGCTTACTACGGAGGGAGGTCTGGATGTAATTAAGCATGGTTCTAGAATTAAAGATATTACTTTAGCATTAACTGAAGCGAGCATTGTGGTTTCATTATTTATCGAGCCTGACCTTAATGTAATCGATGCTTCGGCTGAAGCGGGTGCACCAGTTATTGAGCTACATACTGGTACCTATGCAAGTAGAGAAGGTGAAAAGCAGATACAAGAATTACAAAGGATAAAAAATGCTATCGCGCATGCTGCATCTCTAGGTTTGGTCGTGAATGCCGGACATGGCTTGCATTATGAAAATGTAGAGCCGATAGCAAAAATAGAAAATATATATGAGCTAAATATTGGTCACTCCATTGTGGCGCACGCTTTGTTTGTAGGCTTGGAAGCTGCCGTACAAGAAATGCGAATAAAAATGAACTCTTAATAATCTAAATATGAAAATAGTCGGTACAGGTATAGATATTGTTGAAATAGCACGCATTGCTAAATCATATGAAAAATTCGAAGCAAACTTTGCTGCAAAAATTCTTCATAATGAGGAATTAAGTGAGTTTGAGGGTTCGAAAAATAAAGCCACCTTTCTGGCAAAGCGATTTGCTGTAAAAGAAGCTTTCGCTAAGGCATTAGGCACAGGGATACGTGATAATGTTCATTGGCGTGCTATGTATGTGCAGCATGATGAGAAAGGTAAACCTTTATTAGTATTTACAGCAGAGTTTGCAAAACAAATTCAAGCTGAAAAACTCGATATTCATATTAGTATCTCCGATGAAAAAAAATATGTGGTTGCGCAAGCTCTTATAGTAGAAACTATTTCTTAAATGTAAAGTAAATAAAATAAATGTATAAATGAACATTCCTACAATAGAACAGTTTGTTGGCAATACACCTCTAGTGCGACTTCAGCGCATACCTGGCAAGACTTCTAATTTGGTATTAGGAAAATTAGAGGGTAATAACCCTGCAGGTTCAGTTAAAGACCGACCAGCGTTAAGTATGATTGTGGAAGCAGAGAAACGTGGCGAAATTAAACCTGGAGATAATTTAATTGAGGCAACAAGTGGTAATACTGGTATTGCATTAGCCATGGTGGCAGCGATGAAGGGTTATAATATGAAGCTCATCATGCCGGATAACATGAGTCAGGAGCGCCGCGATTCAATGCAAGCGTTTGGCGCAGAGTTAATACTCGTGACGGAAGAGGAAGGGATGGAAGGTGCACGTGATTTAGCACTAAAAATGCAGGCCAAGGGCCAAGGTAAAGTTTTAGATCAATTTGCCAATCCAGATAATCCTTTGGCACATTATTTAAACACAGGGCCGGAATTGTGGCGCGATACCGAAGGTAAGATCACCCACTTTGTAAGCTCCATGGGCACAACTGGCACGATTATGGGGACGTCTAAATATTTAAAAGAAATGAATCCGGATATTCAGATAGTAGGCGTTTATCCTGCGGAAGGTGCCAAGATTCCAGGTATTCGAAAATGGGCTGATGAATATGTGCCAAGCATATTTAATGCGAAGGTTGTAGATCAAATACTTGAAGTTACCCAACAAGAAGCCGAAGACATGATGCGTAGACTCGGTAAAGAAGAAGGAATTTTTTGTGGGATATCTTCGGGGGGTGCCATAACTGCAGCATTAAGAATTTCTGAGCAAGTCGAGAATGCAGTTATTGCCACTATCATTTGTGATCGTGGTGATCGTTATTTATCTACTGGATTATTTTCAAAATAATAAATCATGATGAATGTCCTAGTTTTTGATATAGAAATTGAACAAGCTTGTAAATAAATAATGAATACCCTCGTATTTGATATTGAGACAGTGCCAGATGTTGAGTCGGGAAAGAAGATCTATGATTTAGAGGGGTTGCCCGATAAAGATGTAATTAAAGCGATTGAGCATCTGCGTAATCAGCAAACCGGCAGTGACTTCATGCCACATTATATGCAGCGTATTGTTGCGATCTCTGCAGTATTAAGCACTCACGATTCAATAAAAGTCTGGTCACTGGGCGATGCAGATTCACCTGAAAAAGAATTACTTAAGCGTTTTTATGACGGCTTGGAAAAATATAATCCAACTATCGTTTCCTGGAATGGTGGTGGGTTTGATTTACCTGTCATGCATTACCGTTCTTTATTACATGGTGTAAGTGCACAACACTATTGGCAAACCGGTGATGAAGATACTAGCTTTCGCTATAACAATTATCTGGGACGTTTCCATTGGCGACATATCGATTTAATGGATGTCTTGGCTGCATATCAAATGCGTGCCAATGCAAAATTGGACCATATTGCAACGATGCTGGGTTTCCCCGGTAAATTAGGAATGGACGGTTCTAAAGTTTGTGGCGCATTTCTTGATGGAAAAATTGAAGAAATACGCAATTACTGTGAAACCGATGTGCTAAATACTTATTTGGTGTTCCTCCGATTTGAATTGATGCGTGGAAAGATTTATGAGAAAGAATATGAGCGTCGATGTCAGCAGGTGAAAGATTATTTATCAGAGTCTGGTAAGAAACATTTAGTAGGGTTTTGGGATGCTTGGAAATAAGTTTTCCTTGGTGTCAGCTAACGACTCAAGGTAGTTTTCGTCCGTTTGTAATAAAGAATTACATTGCGTTTGAAGAAGTTGCTCGGCTTCATTTTTTTGTGGTTTGACATTTTCAATGTTTAAAGCTTTGTTTAATTTTCACTAACTAGATTCATTGTAGATAGATACTCACATTGCATGTTTCTAGTTTTGAAAAAATACTAGTCTATATAAATAACTGGTTTAATTGAGCTGTGTCATGAAAAAAGTTTAAAGGATCTGTAGTCTTCTCAATATAGCCACGGCATCTACGAAAAGATAGAAGGTTAATGTGAGTGATCAAAGTGAAAAACTGATCGAATTGGATCTTGAGCGGCCAATTTGGGACAGTTTTTTTAATGTCTATCCGCTGGTAGTTATTGGTACCAAAGAACCTGATGGTACCGATGATCTGGCGCCTAAACATTTGGCCATACCGGTAAGCTGGGAGAACTATTTTGGTTTCGTTTGTACACCCAAGCATCGCACTTATCAAAATATTGTTCGAACCCAACAGTTCACGGTTACCTATGCTCGGCCTACCCAGGTGGTACTTGCGAGCCTGGCAGCAACCCCACGATGCGAAGACGGTAGCAAACCAATCGTTGATCAGTTACCAACAATCCCAGCCAAAAATGTCGATGCAGTATTAATGAAAGATGGTTATCTGTTTTTAGAATGTACACTACATAAAATCTATGATGATTTTGGTAACAACAGTTTAATCACTGGCCGCATCCTGTCTGCACGGATAGCCAACGATGCTTTGCGCATTGCTGATGGTGATGACCAGCAGTTGCTGCAACAGGCCCCATTACTGGCCTATCTATATCCTGGCCGGTTTGCTGAAATTAGCAATACCCAAAAAATGCCATTGCCAAAAGGGTTCAAAAGATGAGCGAGTTGTCCGCTTCGGCGGATATTCAGACATTTCTTTTCGAACAAAAAACCGCGATGGCTAAGTTGTTGGCCGAGCTGGTTGCTATAGAATCCCCATCCGATGATGCTGCTGCACAGCAACCCATTCTGCAGCGACTGAAAAATGAATTCGAGGCTGTCAACTACCGGGTCCGCATCATTCCTGGTCAATGTTCGGGTGGTCATTTATTTAGTAGATCGGCCGTTCGCGCAGCCACACCCAATTCGCAGTTACTGCTTGGCCACTGTGACACGGTATGGCCGAAAGGTACTTTAGCAACTATGCCCCTGAAAACTGAGGAAGGAATGATGTGTGGACCTGGTGTCTACGACATGAAAGCTGGCTTGGTAGAGATGATCTTCGCTTTAAAAACATTGAAAGTACTGGGGTTACAACCCGAGGTTGCTCCGGTTATTTTTATCAATTCTGACGAGGAAATTGGTAGTCGCGAATCAACTCGCTATATAAAACGCTTAGCTCAACTTGTGGATCGCGCGCTGGTATTAGAACCCTCGCTGGGTCCAACAGGAAAAATCAAAACCGCACGCAAAGGAGTGGGTCGTTTTACTATAAAAGTTAGGGGCAAGGCAGCGCATGCCGGCCTTGATCCTGGTGCCGGGGCTAGCGCTATTTTGGAACTGTCGCATCTTATTCAGAAGCTATTCGCGTTGAATAATCCGGATCTAGGTGTATCGGTTAACGTCGGTGTAATTGATGGCGGAACTCGTGCGAACGTAGTGGCACCTGAGAGTAGTGCCGTGGTCGATGTGCGTGTCGAAACTCAGGCCGATGGCCAACGTATTGAGAACGCGATTCAAGCACTGAAGCCTGAAGACACTAATGTCACTCTCAGTATTGAAGGCGGAATCGGCCGACCACCAATGGAACGGACACTGGCGAACCGTCAACTATGGATGGTGGCGACCAATCTAGCCAGCTCGCTTAATATCAATCTGGAACAGGGTACTGCCGGTGGTGGTTCTGATGGCAATACAACCAGTTTATATACTGCAACGCTTGATGGTTTAGGTGCTGTTGGTGATGGGGCTCATGCTGAACATGAATTTATTTACACAGAGCATCTTCCACAACGCTGTGCTTTATTAACAGTAATGTTGTTGGCACCGCCACTGAGCACTCAGCAGGAGGAACGCGTATGACTCATTATGTTTATACTTCAGTAACACGAATCTCTGATCTCGCTGCTCAGGAATTCAAAGTGCAACCCGTTGACAGTGCGCAGTGGCAAACCGGTGACTATGTTGTTGGTCGAGTACTGAGTACTGCCGGAGTCATGCATAACATAGAGCTCCCCAGTGGTCGCATGATCGAAGTATTCGAGGATGATCTCGTCATTGGTGCATTTGGTGAACGCATGGCAACCCTTGAGGCTGTTGGTAACTGGCAGGCAATTACTAATGATACATTCAATGCGCTCACTTCAGCTGGTTTATTTGGTCAGCTAACCTCAAAATCTTCTTTTATGCCCGCACTGATGTCGCTGCACTATGTTGGTCATGTGACTCGCAGCAGCAAGCGTGTGGGCATGAGTGACTTTGCTAAAAACAAAACGGAACAAACTCTTTCCGCACCGGTTATTTTAATCGTGGGCACTTCCATGTCTTCTGGAAAAACAACTTCAGGGCGAGTGATCGTGCGTATGTTGAAAAAGCAAGGTTTAAAGGTTGTTGCGGCCAAACTCACCGGTGCTGCCAGATACCGGGATGTATTGAGTTATAAAGATGCGGGTGCAGATGCCATCTACGATTTCGTAGATGCGGGCTTGCCTTCGACCGTGTGTGATGTGCCGATGTTTCGAAGTGCAATGTCCAAAATGCTGTCAGTGATTGCCAGCAATCGGCCTGATGTCGTAGTAGTTGAGGCTGGCGCTTCTCCGCTGGAACCTTATAACGGTGATACAATTATGAAATTGCTCGATGATCAAGTCTGTTTCATGCTGTTGTGTGCATCGGACCCATATGCGGTTATGGGTGTAGCAAGTGCATTTGCTCGCCAACCAGACCTGATTGCCGGGGGTGCGGCCAATACCGAAGCTGGTATTGAGCTGGTGAAGAAGCTGACCGGATTTTCAGCACTCAATTTGATGGAACAAGCTAGCTATCATGATTTGCGGCAACGTTTAATGAAAGCTTTAGGTGGCGTAGCTAATCCTTGAGCAGATCTAGAGAACGGACAAGAATCTGAAATTATCATTAGGAGTTACTGCAGCAATTTCTCTAAAATTCTGTAGTAAATAGTTGTCAATTGATCTAATGCATCTACTTCAATATGCTCATTAACTTTATGAATACTTTTGTTAACAGGGCCTAGTTCTACAATTTGCGCACCAGTGGGTGCAATAAAGCGTCCGTCTGAAGTGCCGCCGCTTGTTGAAAGTTCAGGTTTAATATTTAAAGTCTCTTGTATCGCTTGTTGACAGGCGTTGGTTAATTTGCCTGGTTCGCTATAAAAAGGATTGCCCGATAAATGCCATTCTATTTCGTAATCCAATTGATGTTTATCTAGGATATTCAAAATCTTAGTTTTAATTTCTTCGGCAGTTATCTCAGTTGAAAACCGTAAATTAAAATCGACATGCTTGTTGCCAGGAATAATATTTGAAGCACCTGTCCCTGCTTTGATATTGGAAATTTGAAACGTTGTTGCAGGGAAGTGTTCATTGCCTCTATCCCATTTCAGTTGAGTCAATTCTAAAAGTGCGGGAGCAAACTCATGCACAGGATTTTTGGCTAAATGTGGATAAGCAACGTGACCCTGCACACCTTTTATATTTAGGCTTGCAGAAATCGATCCACGGCGACCGATTTTTAAAGCATCGCCAAGTGTGTGGTTGCTGCTAGGTTCCCCGATTAAACACATATCAATATTTTCATTGCGTGATTGCAATGCATCAACAACTTTTACTGTGCCATTTACTGCAGGGCCTTCTTCATCGCTGGTAAGCAAGAACGCAATGGAGCCTTTGTGCTTGGGATTTGAATTGACAAACTTTTTGCAGGCAACCGCCATGGCCGCAATACTAGATTTCATATCGGCAGCGCCACGGCCGAATAGTTGGTTGTTGCGAATTGTTGGAGAG
>JABDMD010000063.1 GCA_013001685.1 Gammaproteobacteria bacterium
CCCGATCGAGAGGCGAGTGTGCTTAAAAGCGTACTTGAGCATAATCAAGGACCTCTCTCTGATGAGGAGATGGCAAGGTTGATTCGTGAAATAATGTCAGCTTGTTTGGCGCTAGAGCAAAGATTGCAAGTGGCGTTTTTAGGTCCATCAGGAACCTTTACTGAGGAAGCGGCATACAAGCACTTCGGCCACTCTATACAAACGCTTGCAACCAATAATATTGATGATGTGTTCCGCGAAGTGGAGTCGGATAACGCCAACTATGGTGTGGTACCGATTGAGAATTCTACTCAAGGTATTGTGAACAGTACTTTAGATATGTTCTTAGAATCCACTTTAAGTATTGTTGGTGAAGTAGAGTTGCGTGTGCATCAGCATTTATTGAGCAATGTAGAAAAGCTAGCTGACATCCAAGTTATATATTCACATCAGCAATCTCTGGCACAATGTAAAAAATGGTTGGAAACGTACTTGCCTGGTATTAAACGTGTGCCAGTTGGTAGCAATGCCGATGCGGCTAAACGTGCAGCTAGCGAAAAAAATGCTGCGGCTATTGCCAGTGAAACTGCAGCGTCTGTTTATAATTTAACGATACAGAATAAAAGAATTGAAGACTCGCCAGATAATACCACTCGATTTTTAATTATTGGCAAGCAAGAAGTTGAACCTACTGGTGATGATAAAACCACGTTACTAATTTCTGCGCGCAATAAGCCGGGTGCGCTTTATAGTTTATTGCAGCCACTAGCAAAGAATAATGTAAGCATGACACGAATTGAGTCTAGACCTTCGCACTGTGTGAATTGGGAGTACGT
Source organism: Gammaproteobacteria bacterium (assembly GCA_013001685.1). Classification (GTDB taxonomy): domain Bacteria; phylum Pseudomonadota; class Gammaproteobacteria; order UBA4575; family UBA4575; genus JABDMD01. Next base: position 816 of record JABDMD010000063.1, read on the forward strand.
ATTTTTTCTCGATCTTGAAGGTCATATTAAAAATGACACCATCAAAAATTGTATAGCTGAACTAAAAACCGAGGCAGATCTGCTTAAAGTGCTCGGTTCTTACCCGCGTGCTGTGTTATAAATTTCTAATATCACTCTTTAATAGCTATGTTTAATAAAGTGTACCTTGTTGGCGTGGGTTTGATTAATGCCTCGCTTGCAAAAGATTTGAAACGCCATAATCTTGTGCAATCTATCGTTGGTGTGGGTAGGGACGCACAAAGATTAGCTGCTGCAAAATCATTAAATATCATCGATGAATATCAACTGCTAGACAGTGCTGATGTTTCAAATGCAGATGTAATTATAGTGGGTGTTCCACTAGGTAAAATCAAAGATACTTTTTCTGCGTTAAAGCCCAGTTTGAATGCTAAAACACTATTGACGGATGTGGGTAGCAGCAAATCCGATGTTATACAAGCTGCCTTAGAGGCTTTTGGAGAGTTGCCGATTAATTTTGTTCCTGGACATCCTATTGCTGGTAGTGAGCAAAGTGGTTTTGAGCATTCCGTAGAACAGCTATATGAAAATAGAAAAGTAATTCTCACTCCCACCGAAAAAACGGCTAGCTCAGCTAGTGATGCGATTACTAAAATGTGGACGGCTGTAGGTGCAGATGTGGATTTAATGCCGGCAAAAAAGCACGATGCTATTTTATCTGCGACCAGCCATTTACCACATATGGTAGCCTACAATTTAGTGAATTACTTAGGTAAACGTGATGATGCTGAGAGCATATTTAAATATGCAGCTGGTGGCTTTTATGACTTCACGCGTATTGCATCAAGCGATCCGACAATGTGGGCAGATATTTGTGTTGCGAATAAAGATGAAATTATTAATTCCATAAATGGTTTCATTGATTGTCTCATTGAATTAAAACAAAAAATTTCTGCACAAGATGAAGATGCAATACTTGCACTATTTGATCAAGCAAAGCAGTTGCGTGATAAAAACATGAACAATAAAGACCTTGTTTGATAATTTTGTTCAATAAAAATTACTAGAATTACCAGTATGGGGTCTGCATATTTTCATTTAGAGCCAAGTGCAACTTGTAATGGAACTGTAGTTGTTCCGGGTGATAAGTCGATTTCACATCGCGCAGTCATGCTGGCTTCATTGGCAGAGGGTAAGAGTGAGATTGTTGGATTTTTACCTTCAACAGATTGTGAGGCGACCTTAAATGCATTTCAAAATATGGGTGTGCAGATTGAACGCATTGATGACACGCATGTGCGCATACAAGGTGTGGGTCTAAAAGGCTTGCGTGCGCCAAGTAATGTGCTCAATATGGGAAATTCCGGTACTGCGATGCGATTGATGGCTGGGATACTAAGTGGACAAAGCTTCAGTTCTACTTTAGTTGGCGATGCTTCACTTTCTTCAAGACCAATGCAACGCATTCAAACGCCTTTAAAAAAAATGGCAGCAAACATTGCTAGTGAAGAAGGCTATATACCGCCATTAGTAATTCAACCGTCAAGTAAGTTGGTGGGTATTGATTACTCGCTTCCCATTCCTAGTGCTCAAGTTAAATCATGCGTGTTATTAGCAGGTTTGTATGCGCAAGGGAAAACTTGTGTAAAAGAAAATACTAGCACTCGTGATCATACAGAAAGAATGTTGCAAACGTTTTCGTATCCTATCGAAGTAAATCACCAAAGTGTGTGTGTTGAAGGTGGTGGAAAATTAATAGCAAGTAAAATCGAAATTCCAGGTGATATTTCTTCAGCAGCATTTTTAATAGTTGCTGCACTAATTTCTAAAAACTCCACACTTACAATTCGCAATGTCGGTATTAATCCTACTCGTGATGGAGTTATTCAAATTTTGCGTTTAATGGGGGCTGATATCCTAATAAGTAATAAAAGAAATATGGGTATGGAGCCGGTTGGGGATTTGCTTATTCAAAGTAGCGAGCTACATGGAATTGAGATACCACAATCTTTAATTGCAAATTCAATTGATGAATTTCCAATCATATTTATAGCCGCAGCTTGTGCTCAAGGAGTAACTACCTTGAACGGTGCGGAAGAATTACGTGTTAAAGAATCAGACCGAATTGCGGTGATGGCAAATGGTCTTAGGGTGCTTGGTATAAATGTAGATGAAAAACCTGATGGCTTAGTGATTAACGGTGGCAAGTTTCAAGGTGGAGAAATCGACAGTGGTGGTGATCATCGCATAGCCATGGCATTTGCTATAGCGTCGATACAAGCTAACGCTGCAATTACAGTGCGCAACACAGAAAATGTTATGACCTCTTTTCCAAATTTTGTTGAAACGGTTTCTAATTTAGGACTAAAAGTATCTCAACACTAAAGCTTCTCAATTGTAATGACTAATAGTTTGATACCTGTGATAACCATTGATGGTCCAGCTGGATCAGGCAAAGGTACGATTGCAAGACAGCTAGCAGCTATTTTGAATTACAACTATTTGGATAGTGGGGCTTTGTACCGAATTTTGAGTTTACTGAGTCAGCAGCAGGGAATCGCGGTTGATGATTTGCAGGGCTTAGTTGCTTTATGCGAAGAGATGGATGTGAGGTTTGGATTCGATGCTCAAAGTTCCAGCAATTCTGGGTCAATAGACGAGCTGCAAACCAACAAGCAGCCGGAAAATGTCTCTGTATTTTTAAATGATAATGAGGTCGCCAGCGATTTACGTACCGAAGAATGTGCAGGTAGAGCCTCGCAACTGGCGGCACTGCAAGAGGTGCGGGCAGCATTGCTAGAGAAGCAACGTTCTTTTAGGCAATCACCAGGTTTGGTGGCAGAGGGTAGAGATATGGGCACCGTGGTATTTCCTGATGCTGAACGCAAAATATACCTCACGGCTAGCCCACATGAGAGGGCTCTCAGAAGGCAGAAACAGTTGAAGAAACAAGGCATTAGTGCTAGCCTTGGCACCCTTTTGAAAGAGATAGAGACGCGAGATTCTAGGGATCAAAATCGTGCAGTCTCTCCATTACGTCCTGCCGCTGACGCTTTACTTGTTGATTCGACCAATTTATCGATTGAGCAAGCTGTAAATCGTATTGCTGAAATTGTTCGTGGCGGGCATTAACCGATCCCTAAAAAATAATAGGAATTGAAATAAAATTACTATGACTGAAAGTTTTGCTGAGATGTTTGAAGAGAGTGTATCTAATTTAAATACACAAGTGGGTACCATTATAAATGGCACCGTGGTTGATATTAATAAAGATGCAGTCGTTGTCTACGCTGGTTTAAAGTCCGAGGGCATTATTCCAATTGATCAATTCAAAGTCACAGATGGTGTGCTTGAAGTTGAAGTAGGAGATACCGTTGAAGTTGCATTGGATATGCTTGAAGACGGCTATGGTGAAACTAAACTTTCGCGCGAAAAAGCTCGTCGTGCTAAAGCATGGACCGAGTTAGAAACTGTTCACGAGTCTGGTGAAACGGTTACCGGAACAATTACAGGTAAGGTTAAAGGTGGATTCACTGTTGAACTTGGTGATCTACGAGCGTTTTTACCTGGTTCATTAGTCGATGTGCGCCCAGTACGCGATACCTCATATCTAGAAGGTAAAGAATTAGAATTCAAAGTTATTAAAATCGACCTTAAGCGTAATAACGTCGTGGTATCACGTCGTGCGGTAGTTGAATCTGAGTACAGCGCAGAACGTGAAGAGCTTATCGAGGCACTGAAAGAAGGTGCGGTAGTTAAAGGTATTGTTAAGAACCTAACCGACTATGGTGCGTTCCTAGATCTTGGTGGTGTAGATGGTTTATTGCATATCACAGACATGGCTTGGAAGCGTGTTAAACATCCATCTGAAATCGTAGCCATTGGTGATGAGATTGAAGTGCGTGTGCTTAAGTTTGATAAAGAAAAGACACGTGTATCACTTGGACTGAAGCAGCTAGATGATGATCCTTGGAGAGATATCGATCGTCGTTATCCTGAAAGCACTCGCATTTTTGGAAAGGTTACTAACATTGCAGATTACGGTTGCTTTGTAGAGATTGAAGAAGGCATCGAAGGTTTGGTTCACGTTTCTGAAATGGATTGGACCAATAAGAATGTAAATCCAGCAAAGCTTGTATCTCTTGGTGATGAAGTCGAAGTGATGATCTTAGATATCGACGAAGAGCGACGCAGAATCTCGCTTGGTATGAAACAGTGTAAAGCCAATCCGTGGGATGACTTTGCAACCACGCATGATAAAGGTAGTGAAGTTACAGGTACGATCAAATCAATTACTGATTTTGGAATTTTCGTTGGTTTGGATGGTGGTATTGATGGTTTGGTTCACTTATCTGACTTATCTTGGAGTGACACAGGTGAAGAAGCTGTACGTAGCTATAAAAAGGGTGATGAGCTACGTGCAATGGTGTTATCTGTAGATGCTGAACGTGAGCGTATCTCGCTAGGTGTTAAGCAGATGGAGAAAGATCCATTCTCAGGTTTCTTTGCAGAGCATCCTAAGGGTAGTATTGTTACTGGTAAAGTGATGGAAGTGGATGCTAAGGCAGCCATTATCGATCTAGGTGATGGAGTCGAGGGTGTGCTGAAGGCATCTGAAATTGCACGCGATCGCATCGAAGATGCGCGTACTGTGTTAAAAGAAGGTGATGAGGTTGAGGCCAAGTTTATTGGAGTAGATAAAAAATCTAGAACAATTAATCTATCGATCAAGGCGAAAGATTTTCAAGAAGAGTCTGTAGCTGTTCAGGAATACAGCAGTAATGAGTCTGCTTCTATGAGTCTTGGCGATATTTTGAAAGAATCCATAGAAGATAATAACGACGATCAAGCAGAATAATTATCTGTTAATATAATTACGGACAAATATATAACGTTCCAAACTTAGGAGTAACTCATGACCATGCACGATGAAAAAAACATGATTACCAAGTCGGAGCTTATTGAAAAGATATCGTTAAAACAAAATCATCTAGCTCATAAAGATATCGAGTTATCGATTAAGAGTATAATTGAGCAAATGAGTACATCATTGTCTCAAGGTGATCGTATAGAAATACGTGGTTTTGGCAGCTTCTCGTTGCACTTTAGACCTCCACGAATTGGTCGCAATCCAAAAACCGGTGATGCCGTATCACTGCCTGGAAAACATGTGCCACATTTTAAACCTGGGAAAGAGCTACGAGAGCGTGTAAACAAAAGTTTAACCAACGACTAGTTTCTAGTTTAACTTTCTTAATCTGTGGTTGATTTTTGTACGCGGTTCTGTATTAAATGGCACGTTTTTTACAATTCATTTTCTTCCTGACTTTAATACTTTTATTTTTCGTATTCACACTAGAAAATCTTGACCTAGTTTCCTTAAACTTGGTGATCGAAAGATATCAAGTACCCCTTGGATTAGCGTTGTTACTATGTTTTGTGTTGGGTGCATTGGTGGGAATATTATTTAGCATCACGCAAATCCTAAAAAATAAAAATAAAGCTAGAGTTCTGGCTAAAAAAGTTGCTGTAGCTGAACAAGAAGTTGCCAATCTTCGTCAACTACCTATCAAGAGTTCTCATTAATGCCGGAAATTTATTGGTTGCTGCTGCTATTAGCAGGAGTTATAGGTTGGTTTCTTGCGCAAATTTTTTATAAGAATCGCTCTAAGCCAAAAATTCCTGGAGAATATTTAAAAGGCTTGAATTACTTGTTAAATGAGCAGCCCGATAAAGCCTTAGAGGTATTTATTGACCTGGTTGATGTAGATACTGAAACGGTAGAAACCCACTTGGTTTTAGGTAATATGTTTCGGCGTAGAGGTGAAGTGGATAGGGCGATTCGCATTCACCAAAATTTAATCGCTAGGCCCGCACTTGAGGCAATAGATAAGTCTACGGCCTTGTTGGAACTAGCTAAAGACTATCTTAAAGCAGGCTTATTGGATCGTGCTGAGACCTTGCTTAACGATGTAATTGAAATAGGCATGCAAACTGATGAGGCGTATCCATTATTACTTGGTTTATATGAACAGGAAAAAGAATGGAGCTTGGCAATAGAGACCACTAAGAAATTAGAAAAAGTCAAAGGTAAAAAAATGAATCACATCACTGCGCATTATTATTGTGAGCTTAGTGAAGTGGCTTTTGAGAATAGTGGTAATGATGAGAACGAGCCCAAGAAGTTAGCAAAGCAATTAGCTAAAAAAGCACTTTCATATGACAAGAATTGCGCTCGTGCTAGTGTGTTGCTTGGTAATATTGCCATGCATGAAGAAAACTATAAGGCTGCAATAAAATTTTATATAGCTGTAGCTGAACAGAAGCCGGAATATTTGCCAGAAGTCTTTATGAATCTGCGTGAGGCGTTTCTTCACCAAAATGATCAGCAAGGATTTAAACAATTTCTACATGGTATAAAAGACTCAAATTTAAGTGGAATCACTTTAAGCAATTTGCTTGAAATTTTAAGCGAAGATGACGATGAGAAAAAAATGATTTTAGATTGGCTGCTAGAAAAATCTGAGTTATCGCTACTTGAGGTAAATGGGTTTCTAAAGAGTAAAAATACTGATCATCAATCAATTAGTGAAATAGGTTTATCAAAAATACAAGAAAGTGTTGAGCAGTTTATTGGTGAACGCAGTACACACCAATGCAAGCAATGTGGGTTTCATGGCAAATTATTATACTGGCAATGTCCAAGTTGTCATTCCTGGGGTACTGTAGTGCCTATAATGCCAAGCTTAAATTAAAGCCATACGTTATCAGTCCATGTCAGAAGAAAACCCAATAATTGTTGCTCTAGATTATCCGAATGCAAAGCAAGCAGATGAATTTTTACAACGCATACAGGATCAACCATGTAAATTAAAAGTTGGCCTTGAATTGTTTATTGCTGAAGGACCAAAATTTGTTGAGCAATTAAGTGCAAAAGGTCACCAAGTTTTTTTGGATTTAAAACTTCATGACATCCCTAATACTGTAGCTTCTGCGTGTCAGTCTGCTTCTAGCTTAGGGGTGTGGATGATGACGTTACATGCATTAGGTGGTACAAACATGCTGCAAGCAGCTTATGATGTGGTGTCATCCTCATCTCATGCAACTAAATTAGTAGCGGTTACAGTGCTAACTTCTATGGATCAGCAGCAACTAAATAGAATTGGTATTCAAAAAACACCAGCTGAGAGCGTTATGACAATGGCTGAATTAGCGACAACATCTAAAATGGATGGTATGGTTTGTTCGGTCCACGAAGTAAGTGCAATTAGAGCAAAGTGGGGTTCTCAACCAATATTGGTGACACCAGGAATACGTATGCAAGATGATCAGGCAAATGATCAAAGCAGAATTGCTACTCCACGCCAAGCGCACCAATCTGGTTCAAATTATATTGTAGTTGGTAGACCTATTACACAATCGGATGACCCTGTACTTACTATGAATCAATATCTTGAAGACTGGAGCTCTAGTAATTAGTGAGCAATTTAGATTCTCTGAAAGAATTGTATTCTTTGAGTAACCTCGCTAAATTAACTAATAGAAAACAAATATAAAACCTACTTAGATTGACTTCTATCTATTGATGAAAGTCTGCAATATTGAGATGGGTCAAATGTTGCGATTATTGCTAATCTCTTTTGTTATTTTATTTGCTTCAGTTGTAAGTGCAGAGCCAGTCAATATTAATCAAGCCGGCGCAGAAGAATTGGAGCAGAATTTAATAGGTGTTGGGCCTAAAAAGGCAATTGCCATAATAGAGTATAGAGAGGTTAATGGTCCTTTTTATTCTGCGGAAGAATTGGTTAATGTGAAAGGAATTGGTCCAAAAACCTTAGAAAAAAATCTAGAAAATATTAGAGTAAGAGACTAAGCAAATATTGTCATTGCTGAATACTAAATCAATCGTTATTGATTCAGTAGTTAAATGCTTCTTGTGTAAGTGTCTCTTTAACAACCTAGTTCTCTTTTTAAAAGCTAATAACTAATTAGAATAATAAATATGTCAAAGATACATAAAGCCGTTTTTCCAGTTGCAGGTATGGGAACACGTTTTCTTCCTGCAACCAAAGCTAGTCCTAAGGAAATGCTGCCTGTGGTAGATAAGCCTCTAATTCAATATGCCGCTGAAGAGGCAGTTATGGCTGGTATCGATACGCTGGTGTTTATTACTGGTCGTCATAAGCGATCTATCGAAGATCACTTTGATAAGGCCTATGAGTTAGAGACTGAGCTTAATGCTGAAGGTAAAAACACTATGCTTAACATGGTGCAGAATATTTTACCCAAGCATGTTAAGTGTATTTACATAAGACAATCTGAGCCTTTAGGTTTAGGTCACGCAGTGCTATGTGCCAAACCTGTTGTCGGTGATGACCCATTTGCAGTTATTCTGGCAGATGACTTGATTGATGATGGTGGTAGTGGTTGTCTTGCGCAAATGATAGATGTTTATGAAAATGCGCAATGTGGTGTTGTGGGTGTGCAGGAAGTCGATAAGAAAGAAGTTAAAAGTTACGGTGTGATTTCTGGCAAGCAAATACAAGATAATTTGTGGGATGTTGATACCTTCGTAGAAAAACCAGAACCCAAGGATGCGCCATCCAATGTTGCGGTAGTGGGGCGATATATTTTAGAACCTTCTATATTTAATATTCTTGAGCAGACGGGCGAGGGTGCAGGTGGAGAAATACAGCTTACTGATGCCTTAGCTACGCAAGCTAAATCAGAAAAGCTCTTAGCATACAAGTTTGATGGTAAGCGTTACGACTGTGGTAGCAAGCTTGGGTACTTAGAGGCTACTGTCGAGCTGGCGATGAAGCATAATGGTGTGGGTAAACGGTTTACCGAGTATTTAAAGCAACTAAATTTATAGCTAACTATTACCATAGTAAATGAGATGGCTTAGGCTGCTGTAGTTAGGGTCGCAGTTTTTCCTTAGGAACATCCTTGCAAATAAAGATAGAGAAACTCCAAAATGAGCTTTCGCCAAGCATAGTATAGCGAAGTCAAATATTTCTATATATATTATCCATCAGTTGATAGTTAAATTTTTTTTACAGTCAATATTTAAAACACTAAATCTTCATTATTTGTGAATGTTTTTATTAGCATTATTGGCTATTAAAAACCTTCAACTAATGGTATTTGAGAAAATTATTAATGACCGCTTATGGCCGAAAGCGGACATAGAATAGAGAATCCTGATTGGTGGCTAAGGTTCATTAAACATGAGCGATAATGAAAAATATTTGCAGATAGTGGATTCCACTCCTCTAGTCTCAATTGATTTAATATTGGAAGATCTTCAGGAAAGGGTGCTATTAGGAATGAGAAACAATCGCCCAGCACAAGGCTTTTGGTTCGTACCCGGTGGAAGTATTAGAAAAAATGAAAGATTGTGCGATGCTTTTAAAAGAATTTCTTCGTTTGAATTAGGAACAGAAATAGCTTTAACCAATGCTGCTTTAGTTGGTGTTTTTGAGCATATATATGAAGATAATTATTTAGGCATCCATGGAATAAATACTCATTACGTAGTGTTGGCTTATAAGGTTAAAATTAAGGATGATTTTCAATTTAAACCCGATAATCAACATTCAGAGATGAAATGGTGGTTTAAAGAACAATTAATGAATGAGCCTAAAGTTCATCAAAATACGAAAGCTTATTTTGTTTAGAATTTATTCATATTAATTTAACTCAGTTAATGTCCGCTTATGGCCGAAAGCGGACGTTCAGAATATAAATTAAGGGGAATCTAGGTTGGAATCTTCAAAACAACATAGTTTAATGTCCGCTAACGACCCAAAGCGGACATTCTAAACCTCATTCCTAATTTGATCGTTTATAACCAAAGCTGTTGTAAAACCATACCAAGGAAACAAAAATTGCAAAACATGCATAACTAAATAACAAACCGACTAACAATTCAACATTGAAATGATAACCATAGATCAAGCTATGTAAGTAGAAATATATAGGTATATGTGCAATAGATATTAGTGTAAGCAACCATAGCCAGACATCTTGGAGATGACGCCAAAGCGAGATACATATAACAACAATACAACCAATAATCATTGCAAAGAGAAGAAGAGAGAAAGGTGTTCCGGATAACCAAAGAGTAAACATGGAGTCTGGCAATACAACTAAGCAAGACACAGCTAATGCATTGATGCCAAGAAAAAGGGAGCATATATATGCCCTGTTACTATCCGCAACAAGTGTTGCACTTGCGTTTTTTCTCCAAACATAAGTGATGGCTATCAGAGAGACCCAAGGAAGAAAGAAAAGAACGGCTATCGGAATAATTTCCATAAAAATTTCTAAATAAGCCCTCATCATGTCTGGAAAATTTTCCAAATATGATTTCAGTATAGAATCACTTCTCACAACTCTTATTGTCCATCCTTAAAACAATATCCATTTGAGCTATCTCAATAGTTATGGCTTCTGCTTGCAATATTATGTGTTTGTGCGATGAAAAAAATTATCCTTAACATTGGTGTACTTTTTATTGCTTTGATATTAATTGGAGCAGTTTATAAATGGGTGGACGAGTCAGGAAAGGTTCATTATGGTGATAGCCCCCCGGAAGAAATTGATGCGCAGTCAGTAGCAGTCCCAGAAGGTCCTTCACAGGAGGAAGTCGAGCAAGCGCAGCAACGATTGCATGAGAAAGTAGAGAAATACGAGAAACTTTCTGAACCAGCACGACAATTAGAAACATTAGACCAACCACCCGATGAGGCAAAAAGCCGTGTACTAATTCCTGATAATGTCGCGTGTTTCACACCGCTATCCGATCTTGTAGAAGGACTCTCTGGAAAAACATTCACACCGATTACGCCTAACTCACTCACCAATGCACAGCAAAGATTGATTATTAATTTATTCCGTAAATTAGAAGGTCGCTGGCAAGGCACAATCACCGATGTAAGCTGTAAGGGAAAACCTTTAGAACCAATAAGTAAAATTAAAAGCATTCAGGCGCGGACAAAGTTAGATTGGGATAAGCTTGACTCGCAACTCATTATTGAATCTGAGACAACTGATACAGAAAGTCGCACGCACGAAATAATCACTCAAATGTTAGAGGTTGGTGATGCACTTTATTTCAGGGACTATGGTGGGTCTGGTGCTCCACAAGAGCCACGTTCGGGTACCATCGCTCTAGAAGGAAACATGGTTGAAGTTCTAACAATAAATCAGAATTTGGTGTCATTTCTCACCAAGAAGCGAATTAGTGGGCAACCGTATGGTGAAGTACGACACCTAGAATTATCTGGAGGGACCATAAAATTTGTAGAACTTTATTTCTTCGAGTCACTTACGGGATCAAAAACTTGGGTCCTTAGCAGGTAGTTAGCTGCTTTGCTTAGATAAATTTTCTGTCTGACCGCTATTGGCCGAAAGCAGACATAAACTAAACCGTTGAGGGGAACATCAGGTTGGAAATTCTAAATCAATGTTATTTAATGTCCGCTAACGACCCAAAGCGGATATTCCTTAAACGACATGGATCTCATCTATTAAGGGAGAGATAAATGACACGAGTAATTCACTTCGATTTAAGCGCTGATAATCCAGAACGAGCAGCGGAATTCTATAAGAGTGTATTCAACTGGAAAATTAATAAATGGGAAGGCCCAGAAGATTATTGGTTAATGCAAACAGGGACTGATAAAGAACCTGGAATTACAGGTGGAGTTGCTGGAAGAGTGCAACCTCAAGACACAACAGCAGTTGTATTTGATGTTGAGTCTGTTGATGATGCTGCGAAGAAGGTAATAGACGCTGGTGGAGAAATAAGAGAGGAAAAGAAAGTTATACCTAGTGTTGGTTATCTAATAATGTGTAGAGATACTGAAGGTAATACATTTGGGATAATGCAAATAGATGAGACAGTCCAATAAAGCTTTATTAATGAAATTTTATTATTTTAAGTTTAATTGAATAACCGACATGCGCCGAAAGCAGACATAGATGAAACAAATGCAAGTCACAACTGCTAATGATGTGTTGAGATTCTACGGCTGGCTATTCAGAAAGCTATTCGGATTATTCAAAAGGAAAAAGTATGAATGAAGAATGGAAACAACACCTCATTAGTGCCGAACACGCTCTAGATAATTTAACGCAAGATCAAGTTAGCACTGTCGCTAAGATGCTGGCCTTACAAATAGGAAGTTACCGTAAAGTGCATGGTGATCACGAACTTGAGAGG
>JABDMD010000099.1 GCA_013001685.1 Gammaproteobacteria bacterium
TACAAAAATTAGTTCCATTAAGATTCGGATAAGCAGAATTTTCTCCATTTCCGCTTGGTAAAATATCATCAGAAGGTGTGCCAATATTCAATGGCTGTCGTATGCCATTGGTAAAGATCATGCAATCATTACGGCCCTCAGAAAATTTTGCGTTTGGTATGCTGGTGTCCCCTATATTGGCATCACTTTCTGCAGAAAAACGATAAAATTTTGTGGCTTCTGCTGAGCTAACTGATAAAAGCAAATATAGAAATAGTAGTTTTTTTATTTGCATCTTTTGCAATTACTTAATCCTTTTTGCACTGGATAGGTTTTCATGATCTAGATTTATAAAATGTTTTTTTCCAGTAACTCCATCTTTAATAGTCACTGATATGCCAGCTTTGTTCTAAGTTTTTTTCGTCTATAGATATGGAGCCAAGAATAATTCCTTTATTACTTTTACTCTCCAATTGATAATCATTACTGACATTCGCGGTTGAACAACCAAACACTAACAATGTTATTCAATAAAAGCAGGATCTTATCTGCATTATTTTCCATTAAATATCCCCATGTAATCTTATATTCAAAATGTCCGCTTTGGGTCGTTAGCGGTCATTAAACTACGTTCATTTCTTGATTCCAACCCGATGTCTCCTAAATTCTACTTCTGAGCGTCTGCTTTAGGCCAAAAGCGGTCATTCATGATAGTTCGTAAAGTACTGCAGCAGATAAAATTCATTGATGGTAACTATCTATAATTTCTGCGACACTAATGTCATCTTGACTCATTGGAGTTTGTTATGGCTGCGAAAACGAGAAAAAAGAAATCGGCAAAGAAGAGCACGATAGCTAGCGTAAAACAGGAATTGACCGCCTTAAGAAAGGCAGCCAGGAAAGAAACCGCTGCTTTGAAAAAGGTGGCTGCGAAAGATACGGCAGCCCTGAAAAAAAAGATAGCTCAGCTAAATGCAAAGAGCAAGAGAGAAGCAGCAGCCCTAAAAAAGAAGGTCGTCGCTGCCGAGAAAAAAGCCGAAGCTGAAATTGCTGCGTTGAAAAAGGCATATACAGCGTCAAAGAATGCTTACACTGCGTCTAAGAAAAAAGTATCTAAGAAGAAGGTCGCAAGGAAGAAGTCACAAACTTGAATTACAAGTAAGAAATAAACATTTTTGCGATAGATTGAATTCGCAAAATCTAAATAACCAGATTTATTAGATCCTTATCATTGATAAATATTATGTCTGCTTTCGGCCAATAGCGGTCATTCCATTTTAATAGTATGCCCAGAAATCCTAAACTGCTCATCAAGTGGCAAATCAAATGTGCGATTACTGTGGCTTATCTGAGAACTGTCGTAACTAGTACTTTATGTATTCCCTACACCAACGGAATTCTCATCATCAAGCACAGAGAATATCACCCTTCCACTTGATGCATAGCCTAGAAAGAAGGTCTCAGGATTATCCTTACTCATTATTGTTTCTTTGACATGCCTAGTATCCATATCCGATAACATGGCACTCATTTTATGGTCACTAAGATAGTTTGCGCTAATATAAAATGCTTGCTTGAGATATTTTGTCGTATGCGTAAACCTATGTAAGGCTTCTTTTGGTAACAACTTGTAGTCGACCTTATCGGCTGGCCAAATAGAATTTAGGTAGCTTGTTATTCGTAGTACTTTGTTTGCATCATCCATTAGTGCTCCTTTGATTAAGATTCCCTAATAAATTCATTTCATGACCCCACTTCTACAAATCATTTGAAGCTGTATATTCACAGCAAACGAATAAGCGCACCGGGCTTAATCTGGAGAAAGAAATAAAATATCGCGACACCACTTGTATGTGATAGGAGGAGTAAATATCGCGATGTTATGAACCCGATGAGGAGGATTCAGCTTACGCCTTTAATTGGGTATAATAGCTAACTATTTTAATTATCGTTTGAGTTTCCTATCACTTATCTTTATAACGCAGATTCATCTTTCAATGCTGCAGCGGTAATTGAATCAGCATAGAAGATTTAAGGACTGTTTGTGTGGTAAAGCCTAATATTTGAATGTCTGCTTTGGGTCGTAAGCAGTCATTAAACTATGTTGTTTTGAGATTTCCAACCAGATTTCCCCTTTAGCGGTTTGATTTATGTCTGCTTTCGGCCAATAGCGGTCATTGATTAATGCTTAAAATATTGTTGTATAGCCTCGATAACATACATAATTGAGACTTTGCGCAGAGCTTTCTACTCTAATGTTAATAAGCAAGGTATATGAATAAATTTACTCAGTATCAGATGTGTCTGCCACAGGTTGCATGTAATTCATCATTTGAAACATTGGCGCAAAAGATGCTGGATTCATCATCCACTGCATACGAGGTGTATACCAATTCGGATCCATCATTGAGAAAAAAGGACTGTAAAATGCTGGGTTGGCCATGGCATTAGTCCAATTAACATAGTATTGAGGACTCATCATACTCATCATCGGGGCATACGTTTGTTGATTCATTGGCGCCATAGCCCAATTAAAATACATCATTGGATTCATAAATCGTATTCCCGCCTTCATCATTATATTAGGGTCAGATAACCCACGCATCCAGGTATCCCACATAACGGGCTCGGTGGAGCACTTCATCATTACATGCATTACACGTGGATCGTTCACGACTTGTATTAGCTTCATGAACTTAGCTGGATCCGCCATCATATCCGCCATAACCTCGATGTCGGTAAAGGCTTTTAAATATGGCCGGATAGCATCGAACTGTTCGCCAGAAGTGTGCTTACATTCAGCATAGTAATCTTTAGCTTTCTCAAATTTATGCTCCATTGCTTGACTACGCGCAGACTGAGATTCTTCATCGGCGAATACAGTCGCCTGTAAACTGATAGCAAGTATGATGCTTACTAAAGACACTAGAATTAATAACAATTTTTTCATAATAACCTCACCACAATTTGAGTATACAAAAATGCTAAAAGAAGCCATCGATGACTACAATTTATATGATTGGGATAGACCCACATCTAATAAAATATAAACTACTGGAAGCCAGAAACATCTGACTTAGGTCAAAATAAATACCCGCTTTGGGTTGCTAGCGGTCATTAAACTATGTTTTTTATCTTAGAATTTTAAATTGTATATGCATGAGTAATGTTTGCAGCTTTTATTCTAATTATTAACGAGTCTGGGTTTATTTATTAGAAAATAGCTTAAAGTAGCTCACTTTTCGCTTTTTATATTTCTTAATGCATGGGCTTCATCCGAACATGCAACATAAAAGAATGCGATTACACTGATGAAAAATAAATAGAAAAGAAATTTTTTAATCACTTAATGCACCACTTCACCCTTATATAAATTAAGATAACTTTATGCGCTATTTAGTAGCATTCTTGTCATCTGGATCACCGTAACCACCTCCACCAGGTGTCTCGATCACGAAAACGTCACCCGGCCTTAACTGCATTTGGTCTACACCCGATAATTGAGTAATCGAACCATCAACGTGCTCTACTCGATTGTTTCCAACTTGAGCACTCCCCCCTCCGGCAAGCCCGTAAGGAGGCACTTTTCGGTGACTCGAAATAATGTTGGCTGTCATATTCTCCAAGAATTGCACTTTGCGGATGACTCCTTCACCGCCACAATGTTGCCCTTTGCCACCTGAGCCAGATTTAATTTCAAACGATTTTAGAATTACAGGAAAACGCCATTCCAACACTTCAGGATCGGTTAGTTTAGAATTCGTCATGTGGCTGTGAACCGCGTCAGCGCCGTCATGATCACTAGTTGCGCCAGTACCACCACATAGGGTTTCATAGTACTGATATTTTTCGTTACCCCAAACGAAGTTATTCATTGTGCCTTGAGATGCTGCAACTACGCCAAGAGCACCAAATAAAGCATCCACAATATATTGGGATGTCTCAACATTTCCGGCGAATACGGCGCCAGGATACTCAGGGTTAATCATTGAGCATTGCGGAATTATGATATCGAAAGGTTTAAGGCATCCATCGTTAAGCGGAATGTTGTCTTCAACAAGACATCTAAATACATACAATACAGCAGCCTTCACTACTGAGGTGGGTGCATTGAAATTACCGGGATGTTGAGAACTTGTTCCAGTAAAATCAATAGTGGCTTTGCGATTCTTTTGATCCACCTTAATGGATACGGCAATGTGGTGACCATCATCCATTTCGTATTTGAAACTTCCATCTTTGAGTACGCTTAGTGCTCTGCGTACGGATTCCTCGGCATTGTTTTGTACATGTTTCATATAGGCATGTACCGTTTTCACGCCATAATGGCTTACTGTATTGTTTAGTTCTTCTACTCCTTTTTCACAGGCTGCCAACTGAGCTTTAATATCAGCAATATTCATCGCTGGATTGCGAGCAGGCCAACGACTGTGTGTTAAAAGATAATGAATTTCTTGTTCACGAAATCGGCCGTTCTCAACAATTTTAAAAGCGTCAATTACTATACCTTCTTCTTCAATACTGACAGAATCTGCGGGGGCAGAGCCCGGTGTGGTACCCCCGATATCGGTATGGTGCCCGCGAGCTGCTGTGTAAAATAACAATTCGGTTTGACTAGAAAACACTGGTTTAATCACGGTGATATCTGGAAGATGTGTGCCGCCGTTGTATGGTGTATTTAAGATATACGCATCACCAGGAGTCATATCGCGGCCGTGCTCACGAATTACTGTCTTAATACTTTCGCTCATGGAACCTAGGTGCACGGGAACATGCGGAGCGTTTGCAACGAGACTACCTGTGAGGTCAAAAATCGCGCAAGAGAAATCCAGCCTCTCTTTAATATTCACTGAAACTGCGGTTTTCTCAAGCACGGTACCCATTTGTTCGGCAATAGACATGAACAAATTATTAAAGATTTCTAGCATCACCGGATCAACATCTGTACCAATAGCTCTGCTTGCTTTTCTTTCAGTGTAGCGCTCAAGCATCAAGTTATTATCGATGGTTAGTTTGCTTCGCCAACCTCGTTCTACAACAATAGTGTTGTTTGAATCAAAAATAACAGCCGGTCCATTAATGTACTCGTTCACAGCAAGCGAATTGCGATGATAAAAAGGTGTTGATTGCCATTGACCATCGATGTAGCAATTGTTCACCTCATCTACATTACTGTGCTGAATTTCAGCATCTAACTTTTCGATATCAGTTAGAAGTTTGGTTTGGCAAATAACTTCTACATCAATAGCTTCAACGACAATGTCGTTTTCCGGAGAAATGAATCCAAATTGTCTCTGATGAGTTTGTTCAAATCGTGAAATTAATTCATCAAGTGAAGCATGTGGTACCGTCAATACCGTATCTGATCCTTGGTAACGTAAACATAGAAAGCGCTTGAATATTGGTTCTGGGTATTCACAACTTTGCTGTCTAAGTTCATCGATACCTTCTTGTTGCAATTGGTTTAGCAACTTTTCTAATTCGTCCAACAGTTGATCGTCCAAGACCTGTCCTATCGACTGTTGTCGATCTACTACAATGTCTGCGAGACCGATGCCATAGGCTGATAGCACACTCGCATAAGGATGAACAATTATTTGTTTCATATTTAATGCATCGGCGACCAAGCAGGCATGCTGACCACCTGCACCACCAAAACAACACAATGTATATTCGGAAACATCGTAACCACGCATCACTGATATTTTCTGGATTGCATTGGCCATGTTTTCTATGGCGATGGTCAGAAAACCTGCTGCGACTGCCTCGGGTGGTCGTTTATCGCCAGTTTCTTTTTCAATACGATGGGCAAGTTTTTGAAATTGTGTTGCAACGGTTTCATCATCCAATTCTTGATTGGCATTCAGACCAAACACATTTGGAAACAGAGCTGGCTGTAATTTACCGATCATGACGTTGCAATCTGTAATGGTAAGTGGACCACCATTTCTGTAACATGCAGGTCCCGGATGAGCGCCTGCCGAATTAGGGCCTACTCGGTAACGTTCACCATCAAATTTAAGGACAGATCCACCTCCCGCGGCAACCGTATGAATCAACATCATTGGTGCTTGTAATCGAACTCCTGCTATATGCGTATCAAATGTTTTATCAAACTCACCGTTATAGTGGCTAACGTCGGTGGATGTACCTCCCATATCAAAGCCGATCATTTTCTTTAAACCAGCGCGCTCACACGCTTTTGCCATGCCAACTACACCTCCCGTGGGCCCAGACAAGATGGCGTCTTTTCCTCGAAACATTTTCGCATCTGTTAGACCACCGTTTGATTTCATAAACATCAATTTACTCGTCTGTTCGCATTGCCCTTCCAATTCCGACGCAACCAGATTCACGTATCTTCTTAGAATGGGGGAAAGATAAGCGTCAATGACAGTAGTATCACCGCGAGAAACCAGTTTCATTAACGGACTAACTTCATGACTGACGGAGATTTGAGTAAAGCCTATTTTTCTAGCCAATTTTGCCAGTCGTTTTTCATGCTCGTGATATCGGTAACCATGCATGAGAACAATTGCCAGCGAACGTAGACCGTTTTTGTAGTGTTTTACCAAACCTTCACGGGACGTAGCTTCATTCAAAGAAACTAGAATCTGACCGTGAGCCCCTATTCGCTCATCAATTTCCAATACCTCGCAGTAGAGCAACTCGGAAAGCTCAATATGTAAAGCAAATAGGTCTGGCCGAGTTTGATAACCAATCCGTAGCTGGTCCTTAAATCCTTTGGTAATAACCAGTAAAGTGTTTTCACCGTCTCGCTCCAGTAATGCGTTAGTCGCTAATGTCGTGCCCATCTTTACAACTGATATTTGATCGCACGGCAATTTGTCTTCGCTACCTATACCAAGAATTTCCTTAATGCCGTGTATGGCGGCGTCGCGATATTGTCTTGGATTTTCAGAAAGAAGCTTATGCGTCAAAATATGACCATTCGGCTGCCAAGCAATTATGTCAGTAAAGGTACCGCCGCGATCAATCCAGAATTGCCACTTTTGCTGGATGCTTTTAGTTTGCATAGTAAAATTTTAGCCCGAAATTGAATTCTTAGAACGCTAAATTCATCCCAGTCTAAAGTCGTCTAATTAGTGAATGTCCGCTTTAAGTAGTTAGCAAACGTAATAGCTATTTAACAATAAATATATAATTCTCTTTTATGTCGTTTTGTATTCAAATCGGGCACTGTTTTAATTGATTCAATACTCGCGATATAATCTGGTGGCAATCCATGTTCGTAAGCACCCTGAAGGACATGTTGTTTATACCACTCGTATGGTTTTAATGAATTATCAATTTCAGTTGCATAGTAATACTGTGCCGTCAGTGTTTTCCCATTACTTGCAATAACTGAAATATCCTTTTGGTCGTAACCATTTCCTAATCCTTCATATACATCCAACAGTCGTTTCTGTGGAACGGTCATCTCAAATACTACGCCATATATGGTATCCGCAGCGTTACCAACACATTTAGCATTGCATTTCCCAGAACCGTCTCTGCTTCTTTTGTGAAATCTTAATTGATGGTTGTCAAGTCTTGCTTTGGTTATCACTTGTACTGACGAGACTCTATTCTCCAGTCTTGCTACTGACATATTAGAACCATAGGCAAAGTAAAGTACCGTATTCATTATCTAGCAATTAACTATAGCTCATTCCTTAAGAGAAGCTGTATATACCAATTGTATTTTCCTAATTGTATGATTGCGAATGACCGCTTTCGGCCAATAGCAGTCATTCAATTTAACAACTAGTTCATTAATTCTTTGATTACTACCACCACACTACGCGATAGTGCGGGTAGTGAGTAGCCGCCTTCTAATGTAAACGCAACCTTTCCTTCGCAATTCTTTTGTGCAAGTTTTTTGATCTCACATGCCAACCAAGCATAATCTGAATCGGTTAAACATATGCCTGCTAAGTTATCTTCAATGTGCGCATCAAAGCCCGCGGATACCAAAATAAGTTCCGGTTCAAAATCCATAATTGCGGGTATACAGTTCATGGCAAATAAATCACGATATTCGATACCCTCAGTGCCCGCTGATATAGGAATATTTATAATATGGTCTGAATGGGTATCAGACCCTTTATACGGATAATACGGGTGCTGGAAAAGAGAGCAAAAAAGAATACCTATTTCATCCTGAATAATATCTTCGGTTCCATTTCCATGATGTACATCAAAATCAATGATTGCGATACGTTTAATTCCGTACTTTTGTTTGGCATAGGCAGCGCCAATCGCAATGTTATTAAACAAACAAAATCCCATCGCGCGATCATATTCTGCATGATGCCCGGGGGGACGTATAGAACAAAATACCTGTGTAGCTTTTTTTTGCATCAATAGATCAACAGCGAGGACATTTGCGCCCGCTGCGCGTAGGGCAGCATTCAGACTACCCGGTGTCATAAACGTATCCGGATCTAGCCAAATGACTCCCTTATCAGGAGCGGCTGTAAATATTGAATCGACATACGCTATAGAATGTGCGTTACACAGCTGATCCCTGCTGGCCTTGGGAGCCTCGTAAAATTGTAGTAAGGGCTCTAAATGATTCTCAATCAAAGCATCATGAATGGCGGATAAACGTAATGCATTTTCAGGATGTGCAATATCTGTTCCATGCTCAGTACACTCATTGTGTGAAATTATAGCAACGGACAATGTAATATCCTCAGTACCATCTAGCCTGCTGATTCAAAATAGATAGGTTCGCTAATTGCTTCCTTTTAATGTCCTCTTTCGGCCAATAGCGGACATCTATATTTTATTATAGATCATAGGCATTTTTCCTTTCCACTCATTCCATGTGTCATTGTCTGTTATCAACTTAGCCATAAAATGGCCTACGTTAATTCGACTTGTAGTGCCAGAATCAAAAATTGCACTTCTAATAGGTGAAGGATGTACTTCATAATCAGTTACATTACTTTCATCGATCAAATTGTCTGGACGCACTACTGACCATTCTACAGCATCATTATTCTGGCCAATCTGAGTGCGCAGATAATCTGCTGCATTTTCATTGTCTACATGCGGAGGCAACAATAAACGAAGGAGCAATATCACGCATTTCTGTCCAAATGAAATTTGTTCTTTCAAATCTCGATTGCGATTCCCAGTAGTGTTCATTAATACAAACTTAACCAGTGCTTTTGGGCTACTTGCTTTAACCGCATTACACAATCGATTTACAGCATCTGTTACAAGTCTATGTGGAGACCCAAATATTCCTTTAAAACTAAGGTTGTGACCTAAACAAGAAGCCAACGCATCACAGTCTTTAACATGATGAATCATTTCCGAATCACTAAGATTAAGAATAGATGCTTGAATTATCGATATGTCTTTATGGGATTTGATGTTATCAGGTAAATTCTCAATTGATCGAACGACAATTTTAACTTTCTGTCCATTCTTGAGTAATTGTTCCACAAGCAAACATCCAGTTGCACCACTGGCTCCAACTACCAGAGTTGTCATTAACTTATCCTTATTTCTTATTTTCTAATAATGTCCACTTTTGGCTAAAAGTGGACATTATTTATTATAACCTAGCAACTATAATTATTAATAGAAAAGAGACTAAACACGCAATTACTGTCCTTATTTCATTTGATTTATTCCAACGTGTCTCAAACTCCATACGCTCTACACTAAGTTGTTCTGCATTCATTGCTTCAACATCTAGTTTTTGTATCTTATTATTAAGAGGAAGGTGAATAACAATTGTAGATAACTGCACACCTACTACGTAACCAAATGTGGCTAATATAAGAATAATTAAATCAAGACCATGTAATTTCCCGAATCCATAAATCGCAGTTATTATTAAAGAGATTACTGATCCGATCCAAACCAATAGAAATAAAGGATGGTTATCCTGAATTATGCGATCTGTAACTTGAAAAGTTTTAATAAACTGCTTGTCATCAAAGCTCTTGATGCCTGGCATCACAACTATGGCGTAAGCAAAAAGAAATCCTGCAACTAAAGAACAAAGCAGTGTAGATAAAATTAATAGTAAATTTAATAAACTCATTTACTAAGTGCGCCTAAAAGAATTTTTATGCCTGACTATTTCCATGCATGATTGCTACTTTAACTGTTTGTATACATAGCAACCGAAATGCCGCTTTGGGTCGTAAGCAGACATTAAATCAATTTGTTTTAAAATTTCCAACCTGATTTCCCCTAAATGTTGCTTCTGAATGTCCGCTTTCGGCCAATAGCGGACATACACACAATTATGCGTTAGCAAACTCAAGGGGCTTCAGTTAAGCATTTTCGAGCAATGACTCTGCTCAGATGAAGCTAGGTTGTCATCACGATTGATGAAATAGCAAAAAGAGTTGTAAACGATATTGATCTATAGCTCATTTCTAAGTTTGTCCGTTGCAATACCACCACCCTGTAGTGGACCGAGCGGGTTCTTCTTTTCTGTTTTTTCGTGAATGGCGGGCTGTCCACTAGATAACTTGTAGATAACAAGTCCCTCATTTATTAAAACAATACCGTTGAACCGCCACCCAACTGTATCTGTTTTACGTTTGAAATTTAGGAAATCTGCCCAGAAGCTACCGTACCGTTTCCTTCGTATAACTCTTTCATTTATCTCATAGCCCTTACAATTAGTCTTAGCCAAGATGCATTCTCTTACGCCAGAGTCAAGCACATAACCATCAATAGATAGGCCTGCTATGAATCGACCCGTTACATCGGAATAATTTAGAATACTGATATTTGCATTCGTTTCGGGGTTTATATTTAGTTCCTTGAGTTCATCTAAGGAAGTTTGATATGGAATTATTTTGTCAAAAGTGTGCTGAGCTTCTTCAAAGGTATTCCAAGCTCCTACCGTAATAGTCTTTTCCTTAGGTAGCAGTCCACTACATCCAACTAGACACTGCAGAACTAATAATAAATGTATTCCATGATTTATTCGTGACCTAATCATTTAGCACCTAGCTTTAAATCATATCCAGTATCAAAATACATCATATCGCACGCTCATTTAATGGCCTATAGAGTTGTATTTCACGCGAAATTATTTTAGACATGTAATCCACTTTATCTAGGGTTTTATTAAAAGCTTTCACAAATTGCGACTTACACGTTTGACATGTTTAGATAAGATTTTATTATTTTTCGGAATATAATACGATACTTTCAATAACTATAACCCTGGTTGCTTAAATGTCCGCTTTGGGTCATTAGCGGTCATTTACATCTGTATTTTCCATGTATTGCCAAAAGCGATGCACTAATTCCAGATCAGGCAACACTTCATAGCAAAGGTGAAAATCCAAATTAATTCCCAATCAAGATTGGAATGCTATTATTGTTATATGTTTAAATTAGCTATAAGCATAGATTAAAATTATTTGCTTCAAAAGAATAAAAATGAAACCAATCTTACCTTTAACAATAGACAAACTTTACCGCAAGTGTAATTTTGACGACTTCAAATTCGAAACCAGCAGCGAACTCGAAGAACTAAATCACTTTATCGGCCAAGAACGTGCGGTCGAAGCCATTGAGCTCGGCACAGAACTCGAACTACAGGGATTTAATATTTTTGTTCTTGGTAATGAAGGAACTGGGCGTCACACTTTCATTCGAGAATGTCTTATGGACAAAGCTAGTGTACGTTCAGCTCCTTCTGATTGGTGCTATATCAATAATTTTGACGAACCACGCAAACCTAAGACAATAAAACTGCCAGCGGGGAAAGGTCGCACTTTCCGTGAAGATATTGAAAGGCTCATAGAAGATGCACAATCCGCAATATCAGGTGCTTTAGAAAGTAATGACTACCAGAGTCAACGTCGAGAAATAGAGCAAAAAGCTACTGAGGAACAGCAGAAATCCTTTGAAGAAATTGAAAAACATGCCGAAGAGGCTGGCTTTCGAATTATTCAAACTGTTACTGGTTTTAATTTTGTTCCAGTAATTAAGGGTCAACTTATTACACTTAAGGAGTCTCAAAAACTTTCACAAGAAAAACAGGCGAAATTACAGGAGGAAAGTGAAAAACTAGAGAGCGAAATGCGCAAAACTTTGCGGTCAATGCCAAATCTTGAGCGAGAGATGCGTGAAAAAATCCGAGAGCTGGATCGTAAAGTTGTCTCGTTTGCTGTGAGTGCATTGGTTGAAGAGCTCCTTGAGAAATATGCTTTATATAAAAAAGTTGTTGTTTTTTTAAAAGAGTTGCAGCAGGACATAGTTAGAAATGTCGACTTATTCAAACAAACACAAACTAGAAAAAGAAATATACTCCCAATCCCTGGTGATTCTGATGGTATTTATGATCAGAGTTCTCAAATTGCATATCGATATGCGATTAATCTTCTAGTTGACTGCAGCACTATGGAGGGGGCACCTGTAGTCTTTGAAGATCATCCAACTTACCCATACTTAGTTGGCAAAATAGAGCATATTTCTGAAATGGGTACTCTCGTTACAGATTTTACATTAATCCGTTCGGGCGCCTTACACCGAGCTAATGGAGGCTACTTAGTTATTGATGCACGAAAAATCCTTGAACAACCATTTGCTTGGGACGCGTTAAAACGTGCACTTAATTCAAAAAAAATTGACATAAAGTCTTTAGCAGAGGCATATAGCTTGATAAGCACTGTATCACTCGAGCCTGAGCCCATACCTTTAGATATTAAAGTTGTTTTGATTGGGGATCGCTTTATCTATTATCTATTGCAAATGTACGACCCAGAGTTTTTAGAGCTTTTTAAAGTTGCTGCTGACTTTGAGGACGATATGAAACGCAATGAAGAAAACACACAGCAACTCGGACGATTAATTTCAACAATTGCACGTCATGAAAACCTTAAGCCAATAGATAAATCTGGAATTATGAGGATTATTGAGGAGAGTTCGCGCATTTCAGGTGACGCCGATAGACTTTCAACACGCATAAGACGCTTAGCAGATATTGCACGAGAAGCCCACTACTGGGCTGATAAAGAAGGACTCAATGTTATAAGTGAGAAACAAGTAACTCATTCAATTGAAAGCCGCCGCAATCGTAAAAGTCGTATCCATGATCGAATCATGCGAGAGATTCAACAAAATACAATTATGATTGCTACAGAAGGTGATGCCTTAGGACAAGTTAATGGTCTTACTATAATCCAACTTGGTGATTATCTTTTTGGTCATCCAACTCGCATTACTGCTCGCTTATCTCTCGGATCAGGAAAAGTAATTGATATTGAACGCGAGGTTGAACTTGGTGGACCGATTCACTCCAAAGGTGTCTTAATCCTTTCGCATTATCTTGCTTCTAATTATGCGCCTGATTATCCACTTTCGCTTTCAGCAAGTTTAGTATTTGAGCAATCATACGGACCTGTCGAGGGAGATAGTGCCTCGGCAGCAGAGCTTTGTGCCTTACTATCTGCACTTGCGGAAATACCAATTAAGCAAAATATTGCTATTACTGGTTCAGTGAACCAATATGGTTTTACACAGGCCATTGGAGGAGTTAATCAAAAGATAGAAGGCTTCTTTGATCTATGCCAGGCACGTGGGTTAACAGGTAATCAAGCCGTGATAATCCCGAGCGAGAATGTTAAGCATCTCATGTTACGGCAACGAGTTATTGATGCAGTCGCTGATGGAAAATTTAATATTTATGCATCAAGTAGTATCGATGAGTGCATGGAAATACTAACTGAGGTTGAGGCTGGCTCACGTGATGACAAAGACAACTTTCCAGAAGGTTCACTAAATCAACGCATTCAAACACGATTAATTGAATTCGCTGATAAACGACAACAATTTAGCAGTAATAATGCAAATGATGCACCTTAGTTCTGCATAAAAAGGCACAAAAACTTTACTATATTATGCAGATATTAACCCTTCAGACAGAAAAAATATCAAACCACTACCTGATCTTTAGAAAAATTTCTGGGAAGGTTAACTTCATAATTCTACAATACTGATATGTCTGCTTTTGGCCAATAGCGGTCATTCAAGGTTTTTGTAAGTAGGCTGACTTAAAAAGAGCCTGATTATATCTGTTTGAGAATTTAGAAAGTGATGCAATAAAAGTTGTGGAACTATAAAATAAATAAACTATTTTTAAAAAGTGCTTTGTCAAAGTTCTTAATAATTAGATTACTGATTTTGAATTTCCTCAAGATATAAAATTAGTTCAAATATACGCCCCCGCACAAAAGTTTTTGTAAATCTGGAGTCTACAAATAATACACTTTCATGGTCAAAACGGTCGCCCCAAAGCGGCATGGTCCTCAATCCGTGAGATTTTATATCTTCAGTGCCATCAACGGCACGATAAACAGCTCTAGTTGGAAAAACGCCATTATTTTGCTTTTGCAATACAGTTAAGTTTGTAGGTTTAAGCTTTAATTCAGCTGCGAATACACCATCACCTTTGCCATTGTCGCCATGACATACTGCGCATGAACGTTTAAATTCTGCTTTACCTGCAATAATTGCATCTTGAAGATCTTGACCTATTGCTAAGTTCAATGGCCCAAGAAATGTAATTATAACTAGCCCTATCCCACTAAATACTCTGGATATTATAGATTTTAATTTTTGTCTCATTTTAAAATATTTTGACCGATTTATAGTCTTTTGGCCCTTCGTATTTCCTGTATTTTAGTAATTGTATAAAACTACTAGAAAGTATCAGAAGTAACCTTGATTTAAATCAACCACTAAAGTTTACTTCAATCAGTCCATACTTATTAAATGTCTGCTTTCGGCTATAGGCGGTCATTCACTTAACTCTATGCCTCGCAAGAAATATATTGAATAGTGATGTAAATCAATTCATATATATATATTTCCTTTAGTTTTAGGTAGCATGAAAAAACACGATAAATCATGAATATAACAAATCAAACACTATCTGATTTGTACTAACGATGTAAAAAAGGATACACAGAATGAGCGAATATAAGCACATTTTATTTGCAACAGATTTCACCAGTCTCAGCATGAACATTGCGCCTAAAGTGAAAAAATTAGCCGAACTTTATGGTGCGAAAATTAGTTTGATTACTGTTCTCGAAGAGACGTCAATTTATGGTTACCCAGGTATCAGTGAAAAGGATAGCTCTGTTAGTGAACAAGTACAAAATGCCATGGTAGAGTTTGCCGACAAAATTCAAGTACCTAGGGAACGACAGTATATCGAGTTTGGCTCTGTGAAAGGAAAAGTATTAGCGTACGCTAAAAGTATCAATGCGGATCTTATCGTAGTGGGCAGTCACGGGCGCCATGGATTGGCGAGACTTCTGGGATCCAGCGCCAACGCTATCGTAAATGGTGCCGAATGTGATGTGTTACTGCTAAGAGCATCAGAATAACATCAATGCCTTGCTTGTTATAAATAGATTACTAATAATAATAATTATAAATTAGTAGTTAAATGTCCGCTTTGGGTCGTTAGCGGGCAATGAAACATGAATGTTCACTCATTACTTAATAAATCTAGCACCGCCAAAGCAACAGACTCGGAAGATGCAGGGTTCTGTCCTGTGATGAGGTTTCCATCACTTCTCATGTAAGGGGTAAAATTATCTGCTTTTGAATAATTTCCACCTTTCTCGATAAGTTGGTTTTCCACTAACATGGGAACAACATCTGTAAGACCAACAGCGGCTTCTTCATCATTAGTAAAGCCAGTGACTTCTTTATCCTTTACGATTGGGTTACCGTTCTCATCTTTTGCGTTTACTAAAACGATGGGTGCATGACACACTGCTGAGACAGGTTTGTTTTGTGCCCAAAATGATTCGATCAATTGAATTGAATTTTGATCGTTTACCAAATCCCAAAGAGGGCCATGTCCACCAGGATAAAAGATGGCATCGTAATCTGAAGCGTTAACTTCTGACAGTTTTGCAGTTTCAGCAAGCTGTGCTTGACTTTTTGTATCAGCGTTGAATCTACGCGTAGCGTCGGTCTGAAAATCTTTCAGCTCACTTTTTGGATCGAGTGGGGGTTGGCCACCATTCGGGGAAGCTAAAGTAATTTCTGCACCAGCATCTTTAAATACGTAATACGGTGCTGCAAATTCTTCCAGCCAGAAACCTGTCTTTTCACCAGTATTGCCCAACTGATTATGTGAAGTCAGAACGATAAGTATTCGCTTTGTCATTTTAATTTATCCTTATTATTTATAAAAAATTAGTATTATTTAATGTCTGCTTTCGAAAATTGCGGTCATTCGTCCCAGCCACATTTAGTTATTGTGTCATTGGCCAATGATCGTATCTGTTTCCATTCATCACTAGTTTGTAAATCAATTAATTTTGAACTATTGGATATTGATTCAACACATTTTTCAAAGAAATAATTAAACCTATCTAATTCTCTTCGTTCTTGTGAATTAAAAGCTGCTTCAAATAATTTAGTATTGGGACGATATAAATCGTCAAACCAACCACATATTAATTCATCTGAAACATTTGCAATGGGTGCTCGTTTTTCATAACCGAGCTGCTTGTCTATTGAAGCGATAGCGCGTAATAAATCAATTAAGTTTTCTCGAAGACTGATTGTAGTCATTAATTTAAATTAATAGCCTATGTACGCTTTGTTCGTAAGCAGTCATTCGATTACACCATTAAAAGGCAAATGTGCTTTGCGTTGCGCTTCTTTAAGTCTAGCGATGCGTGTTTCATAGGCAGTCTTGTAACATTTATACATATCTAACTCTGCATTAACACGTTCTAGAGCTCGTTTAAGTTGATACACCTCAGAGGTTTCTGTTTCGTGTGTGTAAGTCATGAGTTATATTCTATTTTCTATGCCTGCTTTCGGACAATAGCAGTCATAATAATAATAAGCCAAATAACACGGATGAATTTACTTACATGTAGTTTTATATGAGCGTTATCTATACTCTGACAATTAAGCTTCTAATGACTTTTACTAGAGTGATTATGTAGAGCTATTTTTTCAGTATATTCAAGTACATTCAAACTAAGTGCTAATTGTAATGTAGCTTGCGAGATGCCTTTCGATTCTAATTCTGTAATTAAGTTACTTATTTTAGTATGCGCATTTCGTAATTCATCAGATTTATGCAAAGATTCCTTAGATACATCTGCATCTGGGCATTTAAAGTTCTTTTTCCAATCTAATAGCTTCACAATTCTCTCAAGCTTATCGATTTCAACATAAACAGTCTTAAGTGCTGCACTACTGACATCAGCGTGAGGAATATTATTAGCACGAAGGGCTACCAACTCGCTTTCTGTAAGTGCCAATCTAATAAATCCTTGTGATTTGTAAGTTTTCTTCAAAATATCATTATTTAGTTACTTTCGACTCATTAAATTAGCTTTTATGAATCAGATACTAATTAGATAAAGTGATTTATAATATACTGCAGATTAGCCTCATCTAAATTAGTTCAAACTAATTTAGTTCATACTAATTTAGATTGAACTAAATTGGAAGGCTTTAAAATAATATAACTTTGATTTTTAATAAGGATTAATAAGCTCTATGGTAAGTAAACCCAAACCTAAAAAGCATCCCGCCGATTTGATCCTACAAAACCACGATAAAATTACAGATTTACTAAAAATTATCTCGCATGCAGCACGCTTAATAATCTTGTGCTTATTAGCAAAGAAGGAAATGACAGCCGGTGAACTAAATGAGCATGTGCCTCTTAGCCAATCAGCAGTGTCTCAACATTTAGCCGTGTTACGAAGTAATGGTCTTGTTACAACACGGCGAGATGCGCTAACTATTTATTACCAACTCACCGATGAAGATTTAAAAGAAACTATTGAATCTTTATACGATGTTTTTTGCAGGTGAATATTAAACTAAGCTTCTTGAATTGATCCGAGCTTATATCCGCTTTGGGTCGTTAGCGGTCATTTAAAAAACTTTACCCCAACCTTCATTCAGCATCATAAGTCACACAATTTTATCTTGAGTTATTGAGCAATTAATTCCTTAAGAATATCTTTTGTAATA
>JABDMD010000117.1 GCA_013001685.1 Gammaproteobacteria bacterium
TGATCAATGTCTCAGCAATGAGTTTTGGATCACTTTCAGCCAAGGCCGTGGAATCCTTGAACAAAGGTGTTAAAATAGCCGGAGCCTATCATAATACGGGGGAAGGTGGTCTTTCGCCATACCATAGTTATGGTGGCGATGTCGTCTTTCATTTTGGGACAGGATACTTCGGTGTGCGTGCGGAAGATGGTGGATTCTCCATGGAGAAAATGAAAAAATTGGTTGAAGACAATCCTTTTGTCCGAGCAATTGAAGTGAAACTCTCACAAGGAGCCAAACCAGGAAAAGGAGGCGTGCTCCCTGGAAAGAAGATCACTAAGGAAATTGCTGCCATACGCGGTGTTGAAGTAGGCAAGGATGTATTATCGCCACCAACTCACAAGGCCTTTTCAACAGTTCCTGAATTGATGGATTTCATTGAAGACATAGCTGAGCAAACAGGCTTGCCAGTAGGCATAAAAGCGGCTATAGGAAAACTGGACCAATGGGAAGAGCTAGCTGACATCATGCTTAAAACAGGTAAAGGCCCGGATTTCATTGCTGTTGATGGTGGCGAAGGTGGAACAGGCGCCGCACCGCCAAGTTTTGCAGACCATGTCTCCTTACCTTGGGTATATGGTTTCGCTGACTTGTATAAGCTATTCAAGGACAAAGGTCTTTCTGATCGCGTGGTATGGATAGGAAGTGGAAAGTTAGGCTTCCCTGCCAAGGCTGCTATGGCTTTCGCCATGGGTGCTGATTGCATTAACGTGGCTCGCGAAGCGATGATGAGCATTGGTTGCATTCAAGCACAAATATGCCATACGAATCGTTGTCCTACAGGAGTTGCCACACAAAAGAAATGGCTTCAGAATGGTATTGACCCAACTTTGAAATCGGTAAGATTGGCACAATACTTCAAGACATTCAGAAAGGAACTCACGGAGATAACGCATGCTGCAGGTTATGAGCATCCTTGCCAATTCATCATGAGAGACATCGATGTAAATGTCGATGACCATAATCTATCGAAGGAATTGGACAAGACCTATTTGTATACTAAGACTCCTGTGCCATTCAAAGGCATGCAAGAATTAAAAGATTGTAAGTATTTAGGTGGTTCGAAAGACTAATTGAGAATACTCTTTATTCCTTGATCAACTTTTTTGTTGAAATCCCCTCGGCCCATTTTACATTTAAAAAGTACATCCCAGATGGAACTAAAGTGAGATCAATTGTGTTAGTTCCGATACTTAGATTACCCTCTTTTAATTGCCTTCCGTTAATATCCGTAATACTGTAATTGGCATAATTATTTAGATCTACAGTAAAGATAGCTTGTGACGGATTAGGCATAACAGCAACCTCAGCAGATTCAAAAGTACTTGTGCTTAAAGTTGAACATTCTATATTAAAACTGGAATTAGGATCGATATAGGTCCAATTTGCTGAGGAGTATGCTGGGTCATCTACCTCAATACAGTCTAGGTCGGGATTGTTAAATGAATGAAAATTATTAAAATATGTATTATTTCCGTTTTTGGCCTTTAAACTTGTCAGGTCATTATTGTTGCAATAAAAATTATATAAATTGGTATTTGTTGAGAGATCTAAACTCGTTAAATTATTATTACTACATAATAATGCAAATAGCGCAGTATTTGTTGAGAGATCTAAACTCGTTAAACTATTATTGTCCAAATAAAGGTTTTTCAAGGCCGTATTATTTGAAACATCGAAACTGGTAAAGTTATTATTCCCACAACTTAAATAAATTAATGCGGTATTTGCGGAAACATCTAAATCAGTCAAGTCATTATTTCTACAAAGAATAAAGCGCAATGCAGTATTTTGCGAAACATCTAAACTTGTTAAATTATTCTCAGCAAAATCTAGGCTTGTTAATGCTATATTTTGTGAAACATCTAAACTTGTTAAATTATTTTCAGCACAATCTAGACTTGTTAATGCTATATTATTCGAAATATCCAAGGATGTTAGGTTATTATTATCGCAATTCAACGCTTGCAAAGCTGTATTAGAGGAAATGTCCAGAGTTGATAAGTTATTATTAAGTGCTACTAATTCTATTAAAGCTGTATTTTCTGATACATTCAAAGTATTTAAAGGATTAGTATTAGTAAGTAATCTTTCTAATGCGGTATTGGATGAGACGTCCAATCCCGATAGGTCATTAGACTGACATCTCAAGACTTTTAAAGCCGTATTGGCTGAAACATCTAGAGTCGTTAAGTCATTGTGATAACATTCTAATTCTCTTAAAGCTAAATTAGATGTGATGTTTAAAGTCGTTAAATCATTATAACCACATGTTAGGATTTCTAGAGCTGTATTAGCGGATAAATCCAAACTAACCAATTGATTCCCGTTGCAATTTAATGACTCGAGTGACAGAAAATCTTCAATTCCTGTTAAATCACTGATGCCCTTAAATTTGATGTCGAGGTCTATAACGCTATTAATGTTAGCCGTAGGTACAGAATCATCCAATGGACCGGTATCGTAGCCTAAATCTATAAGTGCCTGTTCAAAATTGTTATCGGGTACAAAGGTCGTTTGAGAATATGAAAATAAGACAGATAATACGCAAAAGTGTAGTAGTAGTTTTTTCATGATTTGGGTTTAGAGGCACTACAATAATACAATTTTTTTTAATTCCTCATGTTTGTACAATAATCTAAAACACATTATGTTTGTTATACTAAAACCCAAACTCATGGACGGAACCAAGATCCTGGAAATAGTTCTTTACACTTTACCTGCAATCATTACAGGTATGATTGCATATTATTTTTTCAAGGAACATACCAAGAACGAAGATGGCCGAAGACGCTTTTTATTGCATAAGGATATGCAGGTAAATTCCATGCCTCTACGCTTGCAAGCTTACGAACGTATGGCCTTGTTCCTAGAACGGATTACACCTTCAAAATTACTTATAAGAGTTCAGCCAACTTCCTCAAATAAAGAAGATTATGAATCTTTACTTGTAGCGAATATTGAACAAGAATTTGAACACAATCTATCGCAGCAGATCTATGTTTCGGATGAATGTTGGAACATCATTACTGCAGCCAAGAATGCAACGATACAACTTATCAGGAAAGCTGGTCTTCTGGAGAAAACAGATACTGCGAACAAGCTTCGTGAAGTCGTACTAACTGAAATGATGGAAAAGCAATCTCCGAGTAGCGCAGCACTTTCATATATTAAAAAAGAAGTGGGAGAAATGTGGTAATGTCCTTATTCCACATCTCGTAATTCGTTGGACTTGAATTCATGAAAACGCCATTCGGCATAAGCATGACCTTCAGCCCACCATTTCATCATCAGTTTCTTGTTGAAAATCAGTGAATTCTCAGTGAGTTTAGTAGGCGTATAATACAAGTTCAATTTTACATCTTTGTTTACAGCAGCCTGTTTACCCATTATAATGTCACCACGTTCCACTTGATCCAAAAGATGACCGAAAAGATTGATCATCAAAGAAAACGGATTCTTTCCTAGCACCTTATTGTACTCCATATGCTCACTTTCAAGTATTATGGCATCTACCTCGGTTGCACCACGAAGAATGGCCTCACGTATAGGCA
>JABDMD010000120.1 GCA_013001685.1 Gammaproteobacteria bacterium
ATCTATGGCTTTAAGAGTATCTTCATCCCCTTCTTCCGATGCTAACTCCAGCAGGTCACTCGCATCAGTTACTCCACCCTCAACATCATCAATGGTCTTAACGACTATTTCTAAGCTAGCGCGCTCTAAACCAAGTTTTTGTGCTAGTTCTGGTTGATTCCAAATATCTGGGTCTTCTAGCTCTCGAGTGACTTCATCAAGTCGTTCTCGCTTATTTTCATAGTCAAAGGTACCCCCGTAAACTAGATGAACGTTTTTGCAGATCTTCAATCAAATTCTGTAGCGGGTTAATTTCCATATTGAATATTTATAATTTAAGCGCGCGTATAGTAACGCAAATCTCGTTTAAATTAAGCGAATTTTTAGGCCTAAATGGATTCTAAATGCTGAATAATGAGCTGAGCTGAACGCATTCCACGAAACTCATTTATGCTGAGCTGATAAGCAATACGTACTTCTCTACTATCATCACGCCATAGATGTTTTTCAATATTAAAAGCAATAGCATCTATCTTTTGTTGGCCGCCTGAAGGCGTTAAATTTAACTTCAAGTGATGTTTACCTACAATTCGATGGTCATTCACATTAAATACACCATCAAATATAGGCTCGGGAAAACCTTGCCCCCATGGACCCGCTCGAAATAATAACTCAGCAATGTCTAATGATAATTCGTTCTCATTAAGTTCACCATCGGAAAGCAATATTGCTTCTAATTGATCTGGGGTAACTAGCTCTTCAATAATCTGATCAAATACAGCCGAAAACTCTTCAAACTTTTCTTTCGGAATCGACATCCCTGCGGCCATAGCATGACCTCCAAAGGTATTAACCAATTCGGGATGTCGTGTTGCAAGTAAGTCAATAGCATCACGAATATGCAAACCCGGAATTGAACGCGCAGAACCTTTTAGTTCTGTCTCGGCAGATTGTGCAAATACAATAACCGGACGGTGAAACTTTTCTTTTAAACGTGCAGCAACGATACCGATAACACCTTGGTGCCAATCCGCATCATATAAAACAATTCCAAATTGATGTGCATCAACATTTTCAAACTTATTAGACTTTAAAACATCTAGAGCTTGCTTTTGCATTTCTTGTTCAATTTGTTTACGCTCTTCGTTTAGATCGTTAAGTTGTTTTGCTAGTTCTAGCGCACGTGATTCATCATCTGTAAGCAAGCATTCAATACCTAGGGACATATCTTCAAGGCGGCCTGCAGCATTGAGGCGTGGGCCCACGACAAAACCTAGATCAGTAGAACTTACACGAAAAAGTTTTTTACCCGCTACAGTAAGCAAAGCACGAATACCTGCACAGCACTTGTCTGCACGTATACGACGTAAACCTTGGTCAACAAGAATTCGATTGTTGTAATCAAGCTTGGCCACATCTGCAATAGTGCCTACCGCAACAATATCTAAGAACCGAGCAAGATTAGGTTCCGCTAATTGTTTTTCATCAAACCAATTTTTCTCGCGCAGTAAAGCGCGTAAAGCAGAAAGAACATAGAACACCACGCCCACACCTGCTAAATGCTTACTTGGAAAACTATCACCGTTTTGATTAGGATTAATAATGACATCAGCTTTAGGTAATTCTCTACCTGGTAAGTGATGATCTGTTATTAAGACATCAATACCTTTTGCTTTTGCTGCAGCTACTCCTTCTATACTAGAGATCCCATTATCTACAGTGATAATTAAGGCTGGATTTGATTCTGCTGCAACCTCAACTATTTCAGGTGTTAGCCCATAACCAAATTCAAATCGGTTAGGTACAAGATAGGAAATATTTAAATAACCAAAGCTTTTTAATACTCGCACAAACAAAGCCGTGCTGGTTGCACCATCCGCATCAAAATCACCTACAATAAGGATGTGCTGATCACTTTCCATACAGTGATAGATAAGTTCTACCCCTGTTTCTACATTAAGCAATTTTCCAGGCGGCAAGGCCTTTGTGAGTGAATGATTAATTTCTTCTTCATTACTAATACCTCGTTGAGCATAAATTCGCTGCAATATAAGAGGCAATTCATTGATATCCTCGCTGATAGCAACATCCGGACGGCGCTTAATTATGGTTAGCATGTATGAATAATCAATATGAAATATAATTACATGGGCATTCTAAACAAGATACCAAACTTAAATCACTGTTATTTATCGCCACCCTCTCTTTTGAGCTGATCTCTTGGCTAAGAAATTTATTTAAGTGCGTGTAAAATGATCATATTAATTAAGCACTTATTTACTCTAACTAAAGCTATTACTTTTTCTCAATATGGCTGAACATATTCTCTTTTTAACTGGCAAACTTGCTGAAAAAAGTTTGCACCGTGTATTGGAATCCATGCAGCCCACAGAATTTACCTATGAGGTTCGCCAATTAGGCGTGAGTGTTGCTGCGTTAATGACCACACAGATCATTGAAAAGCGTTTAACTGAAACGGAGCATGCACAGAAAGTCATCATCCCTGGTCGATGTCGTGGTGATATAGAAGTTTTATCAAAAGTTTTAAAACTACCTGTGGAACGTGGTCCAGAAGAACTAAAAGATCTACCTGCTTATTTTGGACAAGTGGATCGAAAAGCAGATTTGAACAAATACGATGTGCAAATATTTGCAGAAATTGTGGATGCACCCACCATGTCCGTTGCTGATATCATTAAACACGCACAAAAATATAAAGAAGATGGCGCTAATGTTATCGACCTAGGCTGTCTGCCAAGTACACCCTTCCCTCACTTAACTGAATCGGTGCAAGCTCTTAAATCTGAAGGCTTCATGGTCAGCGTAGATTCTTTAACTCCAGAGGATTTAGTTACTGGAGGTAAAGCAGGAGCTGATTTTTTACTTAGCTTAAGTGAAAAAAACCTTTGGGTATTAGATGAAGTCGACTCAATTCCCATCCTAATAGGTGACCCTCCTTCTGATGCACGATCTTTGTATCGCGCTATTGATACCTTATTAAAACAAGGACGAAACTTTATTGCGGACTCCATTCTCGACCCCATTCATTTCGGATTTACAGAATCTATTGTTCGTTACCGAAATTTACGCAAACGTTATCCAGATATTGAGGTAATTATGGGCATAGGTAACCTTACTGAACTTACTCATGCCGACTCTGCTGGCACCAATGCTTTATTACTTGGCATTATATCTGAATTAGAAATTAGGCATGTACTTGCAACCGAAGTAAGCGAGCATTGCCGTTATGCGGTACGAGAAGCCGATTTAGCACGCCGAATTATGTATGCATCGAGAATCGACAGCATTCCACCTAAAGGTTACGAC
>JABDMD010000170.1 GCA_013001685.1 Gammaproteobacteria bacterium
CTACTATTTCAATCTGATCCGGATATTGACTTGCAAATTGTTTTAAATTGGCTTCTGTTCGCGCATTGATAATTACCTGAGCACCTTCTTCACAAAGACGTGATGCTATGGCCTTACCAAATCCAGAAGTGGCTCCAGTTACAACAAAGAGTTTGTCTTTTAAATCTAGATTCATTTTAGAAGTTTGTCATGCGTTTAAAGAATGAAACAAAAACCTTTTCGACCCTGGAATAGTCTCCGTCTACTTCAAATGCCTCTTTTAATAAATTATAAAGTCTGTCCTGCTCTTCTTGTTGCTGATAAAAGATGTTTTTATAATGTAGAATTATTTTCAAACTGGCAAAATCACCTCTGTTCAGAAATAGATCATAAATTTTATCAAAGGTTTCTTTACTCGTTCTTTGCAGAATAAAATCTTTTTCATGCTCTGAAAAATAGTAGTCTACATGTGCCGCATAAATAAGAAGAAAAACCTCTAATTCTTCTTTGGTTAATTCTGGTATGGCATTATTCGGTTGCACTATTGGATTACATTTAAGTCTTTACCTACTTTTTCAAAAGCAGCCAGCGCTTTTTCGATATGTTCAGCTTCGTGACCGGCAGAAATTTGAACTCTGATGCGCGCTTTTTCTTTAGGTACAACAGGGTAGAAGAATCCAATAACATAAATACCTTCATCCAAAAGTCGTTTGGAGAATTCCTGTGACAATTTTGCATCGTATAGCATTACAGGTGTAATCGCGTGTGTGCCAGGAATAATGTCAAAGCCGAGCTTGCTCATACCATCACGGAACATTTTCGTATTTGACTCCAACTTGTCCCTTAATGCTGTACTGGCATTCAAAAGATCAAGTACTTTTATCGAAGCGCCTACAATAGCTGGAGCAAGTGTGTTAGAAAACAAGTATGGTCTGGATCTTTGTCTCAGGATATCAACAATTTCTTTGGATGCAGCAGTAAATCCACCAGAAGCGCCACCAAGCGCTTTTCCAAAAGTACCGGTAATAATATCTACACGCCCAAAAGCATTGCAATGTTCTGCACTTCCTCGACCTGTCTTACCTACAAATCCAGTTGCGTGGCAATCATCCACCATTACAAGGGCATCGTAGCGTTCCGCTATATCGCAGATTTTGTCAACCTGTGCTATAATACCATCCATAGAGAAAACCCCGTCTGTAGCAATCAGGATGCGTTTGGCGCCATTTGCCTGTGCTTCCTTCACCTTTGTTTCTAAATCTGCCATGTCATTGTTGAGGTAACGATATCTTTTGGCTTTGCACAACCTGATACCATCGATGATAGAGGCGTGGTTAAGTTGGTCTGAAACAATGGCATCTTCCGGTCCAAGCAATGGTTCAAATAAACCACCATTGGCATCAAAGGCAGCGGCGTACAATATGGCATACTCACAACCAACGAAATCAGCAATTTTTTGCTCTAATTCCTTATGAATATCCTGCGTACCGCAAATGAATCGAACAGATGAAAGACCGAATCCGTGGCTATCTATGGCTGCTTTGGCTGCCTCAATGACATCCGGATGTGAAGAAAGTCCCAGATAGTTGTTGGCGCAAAAGTTGAGTACCTGGGGTACTTCGGTTGTCGTGATGTAAGCCGACTGTGGGCTGGTAATGATTCTTTCCTCTTTATATAGCCCGTCAGACTTGATATTTTCCAGTTCTTTTTGAATTTCTGATTGGTATTTTTTCATGTATTTGCAATTAGGAAGTCTAAGATAGGATATTAAATGTTTACCCTATATCAAGCATGCCGGATAAACAAATGATAAAAAATCGTAATATATATTCTTGTATTTCATAATTGTTTATATATTTGTGCTATGTGTAATATGTTTTACACATATTTATCTCTTGACCCAAAATCGATTTTCCCACCCATCACAGTAAGCAACACGGCGTAGCCGTGCTATTAACAATATTACAGTAACTGAATTTTTTAATTCAAAGGTCGCAATGAGAAAATTTACATTTGTGCTTAAAGCAATCAGTGCTACACTTGTGTGTGCACTTATTTTCGTTTCTAACACTGCTAATAGTCAATGCTTATCAGGAACAATTGAAGGTAATGTTTACGTCGATGCTAATTTCGATGGTACCTATGATGTATCTGAAACAGGGAAAGCTGGTGTTTTTGTAAGAATTTATAATTCCCAGGGAAGTTTGGTAAACCAAACTATCACTGAAGGTGATGGGTATTATTCAATGCAAGGTTTGGAAGATGGTGAACAATATCGTCTCCAATACCAATTACCTAATAATAATTATGTATCAGCGGTAGGTCCTGATAATTACACGGATGTTCAGTTCGTGACAGTACCTTATTGTGATGCTGCATTAGGAGTCATTGAAGAAACCAGCAACTGTACGCCGAATACAGAGGTATTTTTAACATGTTTTGTCAATGGACTGGGTACAAATGCACCTTCTCAAGAGACAGTTATAGGGCTTACGCATAATTTTGATGCCAGTTCTACAGTAAAAGCTTATGCCAATCAGTCAGAAACAGGCGCTGTTTGGGGTATTGCTTATAAGAATACAACGCAAGAAATTTTCACTTCTGCTTATATCAAGCAGCATGCATCTCTCACAACAGGAGGACATGATGCGATTTATGTTACAAAGCTTAGTGACACGCCTACCACCTCTTTATTTGCCAAACTTTCACAACTAGGGCAAAATGTTGGCAATCTTTCGGTAACGGACTCGAAAAATTGTGCTTACGGGCAGCAAGTTGGTAATATAGGATTGGGTGCATTGCAAATAGACGACACCGAAGAGCATCTATATGTTACCAACTTATATAACAATACAGTTGTAAAAATTAAAACACAAAACCCAACGGCAGCAACTACTGAAACATTTGCAGTTCCGAATCCGGGTTGCTCATTCAATGATTTCAAGGTATTTGCATTAAAATACTATCAAGGCGATCTTTATGTAGGTGTGACGTGTACAGGAGAAACATCAAAAG
>JABDMD010000160.1 GCA_013001685.1 Gammaproteobacteria bacterium
GCCTTGGTGTGGGCAGCGCGCCATGATTTGACCGCAAAACTTTTATATGGTCAGGCATTTCGAGCGCCTTCTTTTGCAGAATTTAGAAATCAAAATAATCCTATAGCCATTGGTAATAGTGAGCTGGATCCTGAAGAAATTGAAACCCTTGAGCTCGCATTTGATTATCGACCAAAAGATAATTTAAAACTGGGTTTAAATTTATTTCGCTATGAATGGGATGACATTATTCGCTTTACACCAGAAGCGCAGAACTTTGGTGAACAAGAAGGATATGGCGCCGAGTTTGAAGTTGACTGGGCAATTAATCGTGATCTAACCCTCGTTGGTAATTACGCCTTTCAAGAGTCAGAAGATCAAGACACAGATGAAAATTCGGGTTATGCACCACAGCATCAATTTTATGTACGCGCCAACTGGGAGTTTTTACCAGATTGGTTTATTTCTCCACAATGGAATTTTGTTTTGGATCGCGCACGAGTAGATGGCGATACACGTAGTGATGTCGATGATTATGATATTTTTGATGTAACGCTAAGAAGTCGTGCATTTAGCAATAAATGGGAGTTAGCGTTATCGGCTAGAAATTTATTCAACAAACGAGCATTCGAGCCTAGTCAGAATACTTTAGGTGCCACTGGCGCTATTCCAAATGATTTGCCGCTAGCTAGAAGGAGCGTATGGGGGGAATTGCGATTTAATTATTAAACTAATTTAATAATAAATGAAACTAAAAACTATAAAGAATTCTAAATAGTTTGATGATTAGAAATATATATTTCAGTAATTTTTTCCCGACGAAGTATTCTGTCAAAAGAATAGTTTTAGCTACGTGTGTCTTTTTGCTTATTTTATCTTTGCCAATTTTTGCTGCGACGCCTTCAGTTGCGGTTATCTATCCTGAGTTGCGTGCGCCATATAATAAGGTATTTGAAGACATTGCTGATGGAATTGAGAAAAAAGTTAACGGACGAACAAAACGGTACGTATTGTCAAAAGACTTTTCTCAAAAGGAATTAAATGACTGGATTAGAAAGAACGATATAAAAGTATGTGTTGCGCTGGGGGGACGTGGTGAAAAAGCTGCGAATCAATTTACGCAAGATATTCCGATTGTTTTAAGTGGAATATTGCAACCTAAGTCGATATCTCATCCTGGAATTTCATTAGCTGCATCACCTGATAAATTATTTGCAAAACTAAAACAGCAAAAGCTAAATATCAAACAAGTTATTGTTGTTTATAACCCTGATAAATCTGAATGGTTGATTAGAGAAGCGCAGTCCGCTGCCACGAAGCATGGTTTGGAGTTAATAACCTATACAACTTCAAGTCTTTCTAAATCGGCAAAAATATATCGCGATGTATTTAAGCGCTTAAGGGTAAAGGATGCTGCCATTTGGCTGCCGCCCGATTCTACTTCCATAGATAGCCGCACATTATTGTCATATGTGCTTGAGCAATCTTGGTCTCATGATGTAGCTGTATTTTCAAGTAGCCCTGCTCATGTGAATAAAGGGGTTCTGTTTGCGATGTATCCCGATAATTTGAAGTTAGGTCAAAGTTTAGGCGCAGTAGCAATGGAAGAACTAAATGGTGGGACAAAATTAAATGGGATGATTCCCGCTGAGGATTTAAAAACTGCTTTTAATAAACGAACGGCGGAACACCTTGGTGTTCGTTTTACAAGTGAAGATTTACGCAATTATGACGCGGTGTTCCCATCTGAATAAGTGATAAAAGTAAGCTATAGAAATAAGTAACAATGAATCCATTTAAAATTATAAGACAGTTTTATACAAGAGGCTTTAAAGAGCAGCTTGTTACTGCGTTTTTAATTGGTATTTTTATTACAGCTGCACTATCGACTTATTTAATTACAGCGTTAACTACAAGTCAGGTAGAAGAGAAAGTTGAGTCTGAAGGTTTTCAAATCACTCGTGACTTTGCAGATAGAAATATATTGGCATTACTTTATCTTAGTGAAGAAAGTGCAAAAGATAATGTCGAGTCGATTAAGAATTTCCAAGATGTGCAAGGGGTTGCGGTTTTTGATGTTCAGAAACAGCCATTAATTGAAGATGGGAAAAGCACATTTGTTGAAGATATAGCGCATTGGCCCCAACAGATAAAACTAGTTTCTGAGACAAATGATGCTTGGTATTTTGTATCACCTGTTTTTGCACGTGGTACGGACCCAGTAATTGCGGAATTACCATTTATTGATGAGATTCAAGAAAAAGAACTTCTTGGCTATGTGCGTATACATATGAGTAAAGCAAGTCTGCATGCACTTGAAAGAAAGATTTTAAACATAAATGTTCTAATTTCTTTAATCCTGTCTGCGATTTTAGTTTTTTTCTTATTCTCTATTACAGATCGTGTAATTAAACCTCTTAAAGAATTAGCAGGTTTCATGCGTGAGGCTGAAGATGGAAACATGGGGATTCGTGCAGCACTGTGGGGGCCTAAAGATAT
The DNA here is from genome assembly GCA_013001685.1 of Gammaproteobacteria bacterium. GTDB lineage: Bacteria > Pseudomonadota > Gammaproteobacteria > UBA4575 > UBA4575 > JABDMD01. The sequence continues at coordinate 2,479 of JABDMD010000160.1, forward strand.
TACCCAGATGCAACACGCATTTAACACCATGATTAAATCGTTGGGTGATCGCGAAAATAATTTAGAGAATGCACGTCAAGCTGCACTGCAATATGCACATGCTAAAGGTGAGTTTGCTGCAAATGTGAGTCATGAGTTGCGCACGCCATTAAATGGAATAATTGGCATGCTAGATATTTTGCAAGATACGGAATTGGGTCCTAAACAAAAAGAGTACGTAAGTGTTGCGCAGGACTCTAGTGATGCACTGTTAAGTTTGATTGATGATGTTTTGAATTTCTCGAGAATGGATTCAGGTAAAATAGTAATTGAACACGAGCAGTTTAATTTACGTGAATTATTAGACGATATTATTAGCATTCTAACTGCTCAAGCATCTTCAAAGGATCTCGATATCGCATATATTATTGGCAAAGATGTGCCGTCACATCTTAAGGGTGATATTAGTCGAATTCGTCAATTGCTCATAAACTTGGGTGGTAATGCGGTCAAGTTTACGGATAAAGGTGAAATAGGCTTTCAGGTACATAACATAGCAAATGATAGTGGCTATCTTACTTTAAGGTTTGAGGTTATAGATACTGGAGTTGGAGTTTCGGAACAAGCGCAAAAGAAAATATTTGAGGCATTTCAACAAGAAGATGCATCAACTACTAAAAAATTCGGTGGAACAGGTTTGGGGCTTGCAATTTGTAAGCAGCTTGTTGAGTCCATGCATGGCAAAATTGGCGTAGAAAGTAGTGGAGCAAAGGGTAGTATATTTTGGTTTGAGATACCGTTTAAGGAAATGTTATCGCAAGTAGATGTACATGATAGTCGGCAATCTACCGCATCGGGTCTACGAATATTTGTTGTCGACGACAGTAAGATGGTGCGCATGAATTTGCAGCAGACATTTGAAGCATGGGGTGCATATATTGTTTGTGTAGAAAGTGGCGATCAAGCTGAAAAATTACTACGTGAAGCGAGTTATAAGAAAAGACCGTTTGATGTTTGTTTTGTAGATGAGTTGATGGGCGATATAAACGGTATTGAATTGATACGCAACATCGCTAAGGATGCGGAAATTGCACCTATGAAATTGGTGTTAATGACAAATCAGTTCAATCCAGAAGCATTTGTTGAACGATTTGGGGAAATAGACTCATACGTTAAGAAACCACTACGTCAATCAACCTTGTTTAATTGCATATCTGACATGATAAATATGCCAGTGCCTATAATTACTGACAAAAATAAAATTGCACCTGGTTCAACATCTATTCCAAACTTCAATGCAACCGTTTTGATTGTTGAAGACAACAATGCAAACCAACAGGTAGCCCAGGCAATGTTGGAAAGGCTTGGTTGCAGATGTTCCATTGCTAATAATGGAATAGAGGCGTTAAAACTACTTGAGCTTGCAAAGTATGATGCTGTTTTCATGGATTGTAATATGCCTGAAATGGATGGCTACGAAACAACAAATAAAGTTAGACAATTAGAATCAGAAATTTCGCAGATACCAATCATCGCTATGACGGCTAATGTGCTTAAAGGCGATCGTGAAAAATGCATTCAAGCGGGAATGAATGACTACACAAAAAAACCACTTAAGCTGAATAAGTTAATAGATAAGCTTGAAAGATGGGTGGGTGCGCCTGCCACTGATGAAGAAAACGTTGGTGTGGACACTGATACAAGCTTAACTATGGTTAATCACTCAGCGTTTACTGAAATTGACGAGCATAATGCGATTGATAAAGGGGTTGTTGAGACTTTGCGTGAAAATGTAGGCGATGGTTTCAATGATATGGTGCAAGTATATATAGATGATATGGAGATTTTGTTGCGTTCACTTGAGAAGAGTGTGCAAGAAAAAGATCCTAGTGCATTGCGTCATTATGCACATAGTATAAAAGGTAGTAGCTCAAACTTTGGAGCATCTAAACTGGTGAATATTGCCAGGTTGTTAGAGGGGATTGGTAAAAATAACTCTGTGGAAGGCGCGCATGAATTGGTGCAAGCCATATTTCCACAAGCTGCTCTTGTTATAAGTGATTTAAGAAAAGAACTTGGGTCAATTAAAGAAGACACTCTGTTAATGCAAACAGATGTGGAAAGGATTTTGATAGCTGATGATGACCGCAGTATGCGAGTGGCATTACATAATGTTCTGGCTTCAGATGGTTATGAAATTGAGTCTGTCTCTGATGGTGTTGAAGCGGTTAAGCGTTGTGAGCAAAGTATGCCAGGTTTAATTCTTTTAGATGCGTTGATGCCAAATTTAAATGGCTTTGATGCATGTAAAAAAATTCGCATGCTCAAAGGTGGTAAGCATGTACCGATCTTAATTGTTACTGCATTAGATGATGAGAGCTCTATCGAGCAAGCATTTGATTCGGGCGCTACCGATTTTATTCCTAAACCTGTTCATTTTGCGGTTATGCGCCAGCGTGTTTCTCGCTTACTTAAAGCGAGTAGAGCAGAAGTACATGTGCGTGAACTTGCCTATAACGATTCGCTAACTGGTTTGCCAAATCGCACAATGTTCATTAATCAAATGAACAAATTAATTAAAAAAGTGCGCCTACAATCGCAAATGCTTGCAGTGTTATTTTTAGATTTAGATCGCTTTAAGTATGTAAATGATACTTTGGGACATAATGTTGGTGACATGCTGCTTAAGCAAGTTGCGGAAAGAATCCTCAGCTGTGTACGTTCTGTTGATACTGTGTCGCGCTTAGGTGGCGATGAATTTACTTTGGCATTAGATGGAATTGAGGATCGTGGAGTAGTTGCCACCATTGCCGATAAAATATGTAGAAAGTTAGGTGAGCCTTATTCATTTAGCGGTAAAGATATATATGTAACAGCTAGTATTGGTATTTCCATACATCCTGATGATGGTGTTGATATTGGTGAGTTGATGAAGCGTGCAGATACTGCAATGTTTAAGGCTAAAGAGCGTGGTGGAAGCTTCTTGTTTTATGAGCCAGAAATGGAAGCGGTAGTTACTAATAAAGTAGAAATTGAGCAAGACTTGCGTCAATCGTTGGATCGTGAAGAGTTGGATGTGTACTACCAACCTAAATATGATTTACAAACCTCTAAAGTGATGGGTATAGAAGCCTTAGTGAGATGGAACCATCCGGATAAAGGTCTGGTTGGACCAAATGATTTTATTCCACTTGCGGAAGAAACAGGCTTAATTTCTGAAGTAGGTTTGTGGGTACTTATTACCTCATGTGTACAAGTTAAGTCGTGGATTGATAAAGGTCTTAAGGCTACGCCTGTTTCAGTTAATTTATCAGGCAGGCAACTTGAAAATGGTGATATCACTGCACAAGTTGCGCATGTGTTGGCTGAGTCAGGACTTAAGCCAGAGTATTTAGAATTGGAAATCACAGAAAGTATAATTATGAAACGACCTGAAGAAGTTATTTCAATATTGCACCAATTGAAGGCAATGGGTGTGAAGCTGTCTATTGATGATTTTGGTACGGGTTATTCTTCGCTTAATTATTTGCGTAAATTCCCAATTGATTTGCTTAAAATTGATAAAGCATTTGTACGTGATATCGAAACCAATAATGAAGACCGTTTAATCGTTAAAGGAATCATTGCATTAGCTAAAAGTTTAAATTTAGAAGTACTTGCAGAAGGTGTGGAGACAGGTGAGCAACAAAAATTACTAGAGGAAGAGGGCTGCGACTACATTCAGGGCTACTATATTGGCAAGCCAATGAAGAGCGAAGAGTTTGAGCGAGAATACTTATTACCTAATAAAAACAACATCGAGCAGATTTCCAATTATCGCAAGTAAAATTCTGAACAATTATTGATCGGTTAGAACGATTCTAATTTTAATTCCCATTCTGCCTTGTGAAATCTTAGTAAGAATTAAATAACCTTACTAAAACTACGGTATTATTGATCAAATTGTGGTACATCGAGCACAAATAACATGCACATTGTTACCTACAATCGTTGCTGTTTAGGTTTAATTTCAATAATTATATATTCTAACTTGAGTTACAATTTGCTTACACAAAGGCTTGCAAAGTATTGGTTTGCTAGTGTAGTTTAGCGGTCTTGTCTGATATCGCTGATTTGGCATCCAGCTACCGAGCGGTATAACTATAAATAGAAGAATATAGACGCACTTTACTTAAATTTTAAACTAGGTACTGGTAGAGAGTTTTGAGCGATTTGTTCAAAACTTAAGTGATAACATTAGTATAGTTATTACTAATAAAACTGTTTGATAAATATTATAATTATTTGCCAGTAAACAGATGGAGCGATAGGGGTTTGAATTTTTAGCATGGAAACATTTCCTAGTCTTTTTATACAACTAACTAAAACAAGATCTACTGATCCTGCAATTCGATATAAACATCATGGATTGTGGAAGATATGGACGTGGGGAGATGCTGAGAGTGTCGTCAAAGAACTCGCTTGTGGTCTAGCTGCAAAGGGGGTCAAGCCAAACGAAAAGGTTGCCATCATTGGTAACAATATTCCTCAACTTTATTTCGCAATGATTGCAGTGCAATGTTTAGGTGCAGTGGCTGTTCCAATTCATCCCGACTCTAATCCACAAGAACTAGTTTCGCTTCTAAATAACTGTGAAGCAAAATTGGCAATGGTACAAGATCAACAACAAGTTGACGCTTTATTAAGTGTGACTGGTCAGTGTGAATATTTAAGCGAAGTGGTCTACCACGATGGTCGTGGCATGAAACAATACGATCACACGCATTTAAGCAGTTTTGAGCAAATCCAAGAAACAGGGAAAAAGTTTGCACAAGAGCATGTTAGTTTTTTTGATGATGTCACATCCAAAGTTACTCAAGATACTGATGCGTTCATTCTCTACACAGCAGGTACGTCTGGTGCGCCTCGAGGCGCTATTCATTCTAATGGTAGTTTAATCAACACTGGACTGGCCTTTGCCAACCAAGAAAAGGTCAATCAACAAGAACAGGTTCTTGCATTTATGCCACTCTCTTACTCGGCAAATGCTTTGTTTACTTATACGCTTTGGTTGCTGAAAGGTTTTACGATTAATTGTCCCGAGAGCAACGAAACCATCATGAACGACCTTCGTGAAATTGGTCCAACATTGCTGTATGCCCCACCTCATTTTTATAAGCAACTTCATGCAGAAATCACATGGAGAGGACAAAGGTCATCAACATATTGGTTTGATAAGTGGTTTGCTATCGCTACTAAAAATCGACAAAAGTTCTTAGACGGAAAGAAATTGTCATTTGGCGATAGTCTTAAGTGGAGTTTGGGACAGCTACTAATGTATCAGCCACTAAAAAATGTATTTGGTCTAAGTAAACTTCGTAAAGCTTATGTTGGTGGTGACATGTTGAATAGCGAAGTGTTTAACTTTTTACGTTCTATTGGTGTTCACATTAAAAAGACATATGGGACAACAGAAAGTGCAGGATTTATATGTGTACAAAGTTGGGAGCAACTAAATACACCGGCCGGTGAGTATATATTGGGTAAACCTTTTCCTGGGGTTGAACTTAGAAAACTAGATAATGGCGAAATTGTATTTAAAGGAATTAATGCATTCAAAGAATATTGCAATAATCCTGAAGCTACTGCCGCTGTAAAGGATTCTGATGGTTGGGTGAGAACAGGCGATGCTGGAGAATTAGATAGTATCGGTGCATTAAGAATTACAGATAGGGTAGATGCAATTGGCAAGTTCACAACGGGTGAAAACTTCGCGCCACACCTTGTCGAAAATGCTTTGAAGTCTTCACCTTACATTCAAGAAGCTGTAGCAGTTGGTGAAGGTCATGATGCTATTGTTGCATTTATAGTTATTGATGGTGTAACAGTTGGTAGTTGGGCCGAAGTAAATGGTGTTCGGTTTGCGGGTTATAAAGATCTAACTAAAAAAGAAGAAGTTTACGACTTGGTGAAGAAGACAGTAGAAGATGTAAATGCTCATATGGGTCAAATTGAAGGTGAGAGTTGTCCACGAATAAAACGTTTTGTTGTCTTGCATAGAGAGTTTATGGTGGACCAAGGCGAAATTACACGTTCTCGTAAAGTAAAGCGTGACGTCGTTATGGAAAGGTTCGAAGCTTTAGTGAATGCATTGTACACATCGCAGGGTACAGCTGAGATCAAAGAAGGTGACCAGGTTGCCGAGCTAAGAATTGAGTCGACCTAAATTAGATTAAAAAGTTAAAAACAAATTGTTGGATATTTATAAGTGAGTAACGTAGGAAACGGAAAAGAAACACATATGGTGATCGAGAATATCGATCTTTCATTTGGTGGTACAAAGGCGATTACTGATATTAGTTTCACTGTTTATAAAGGTGAAATTTGTGCTGTGATTGGGCCAAATGGTGCTGGTAAGAGTTCTATGTTGAATGTCATTAATGGCGTTTACATCCCTCAGCAGGGATCGATCACTTATGAAGGTAAAAAATTCGCGAAAATGAAACCGCATTCTGCAGCGGTTATGGGAATTGGTCGTACTTTCCAAAATATTGCATTGTTCTCTGGTATGTCGGTGGTAGAAAACATCATGACAGGCAGAAACCTGATGATGAAA
>JABDMD010000171.1 GCA_013001685.1 Gammaproteobacteria bacterium
TAGTTAACTACACCATGAATGAACCGATGTTTCGTATTCATGTCCCATTTGGAGTTGCCTACGGGTCAGACAAAACCATCGTAGCAAAAGCCGGGCTTGAAGCCGCTAAGAATGTAGAGGTTACCTATGATGACGGCGCTAAAAGACGGCCTCAAGTATGGCTTACTGGATTTGGAGATAGCAGTTTAAATTTTGAATTAATTGTTTGGGTGGTGAATAAAAAAGGCTTACATGCAACGCCCGGTTCGTGGAAAGCTCTATATGTATGGGAGATTGAAACTGCTTTAGAGAAATATGGAATTGTAATTCCATTTCCGCAAAGAGATCTACATTTGAAAAGTGGTTTCGTAACAACATAATTTCTCATTCTTTATTATTGTTTGCATAATGATAATATTACTTGGAATAATTAATTCATTATGAAGAATAATAATGAATGAAGAATTCATACCTAAAATATATAAGAATAGATATTGTTTACAAGTAATGTTTAGATTTATTAATACCATATCATTTAAGGCTGTTTTAGTTATCATTACATGCATAACGATTTTATTTTCATGTTCCGACAACTTTGATGATGAAAAGCAGAGTGTTTTGGAAAAGGAAGGCGCAGCACAAAATTCTGTTCCACAAGCATTGCTTGCGAAAAAGTCTGCTGCACTACTTAATCGTCAATTAAACGAAGCTCAAGATAAGCGTATTCCAAAAAATATAAGAGATTCTGCTAAATGTATAATTATATTTCCCTCTGTAATTAAGGCGGGTGTGTTTATTTCAGGTAAGACTGGGAAAGGATTAGCTAGCTGTAGACAAAAAGATAACAATAAGTGGGGAGCGCCTTTATATGTAATAATTTCTGCAGGAGGAACTGGCCTAAAGGCAGGGATAGAAGATGCATCAATTATACTCATACTACTTGATCAAAAATCAGTAGATAATCTTATTCATCCAGATATTAAACTTGGTACAAAACTTGAAATTTCTCCAGGTCCTATTGGGGCAATGATAGAATTGGAAGAGAATATTTCTGTGTTAAGCTATATCAAATCTAAAGGATTATTTCTGGGAGTAGATTTAGATCAACCTAAAATTTCAGATCATCGCTGGCAAAATAATGTTATTTATGGTGAAGACATAAGTATCAATGATATCTTGTTTAATCAAAAAGTAATACCAGAACGATTTGATGAATTAATGATAGCTCTATCTATGTTTTAATTTGAGAGTATCTACTTTATGACGTTTTGGGTAACAGCATGAAATAGATTTAGGATCCATATTATTATTTATTTCTTAGTTATACCTATAGCTATAACTGTTTATTTTCAATTTCATAATTTACTGAAACCATCCAGTCTTGATAATTTTTATCAAGCTCTTTTAACTTAACAAGTAGTTCTTGTTTGAATGTGGTTTCTATTGGCACACCTCGGTTTGGCCATATTCTAAATTTAGTTCTGATGATTTGTTTATCTTCAGTCATATTGATTTTTCCAACTACAGAAGGAGGGTGAATCATAATACCTGGAAATTGGTCAGCTAATGCTGCACAGACATCAATTACAATTTCTTCAAATTTGATAGCTAAGTTCATATCATTTGGTAAAATAATATCAACTAAGCATCTTACATAGCCTTTTGGGTAATTTATTACATTATTGATTGTTCGGTTGGGGATAAAAACTGCAGCACCAAATGAATTTTCCAATACTGTAAATCGCATACCAATACTTCGAACGAATCCAGTTTGCCCAGAAATTTCTACCATATCGCCAATATCATATAAGTCTGAAAATATTAGAGTAACCCCAGTAACTACATCTTGAACAATTCCTTGGGATCCAAAGCCAATAGCAAGCCCTACAACTGAGGCGCTAGCTAAATAAGCTGTTAGAGAAACTCCAAGTTCTTTTAGAATTAGTCCTATTGTAGTAAAGTACAATGCAAATATTAAAATACTACTTAATAAACTGATTATTGATTTAAGTTTGTCGCTTGAATATTTATGACGACTGCTAAGTAAAGTCCGGCTTATTTTTCTAATAATAATTACACTAAAATGTGCTACGAGGGCGAACGATATGATAACTAAAATATTTTGAATTAATCCCTGCTCAATTAGTATATTTTTAAGATTATCAGGCATTATTATTGAAAGTGCATCCTTGGTAAGTTGTTGTTAGAGAATAATATTCGGAGTATTTGGCAGATATTTACTTACATTAGAATATACACAAAGTATTTGGTGTAACGCTGAGTGCTTAAATGTGAATGTATATCTAAAACATATGATTAGAAAAAATAATAGTTATCGGTATTAATATTATAACTGCAACAGATAGATAATAAATTATTTTGTAATATTCAATATTTCTATTAAGTTTAATATTATTTAGGTGAAAATATTTATTTTTAATAATGAAATTATGAAGTGTTTGCTCTTTTTTATTGGAAGAAAAGCAATTCTTAAAATCTTTTATTTTCCATGCTAATGAATATTTAATTCTTAAGTGCTTTTTAATAGTGTGGACATTAATACAACCAAGTAATACAAATACAGATAAAGCTATAAATAGAAGAAAAGTTAAATTTAAAGTCATATCTTATAAATTTTATTTAGACTTGCTTGGTATTTCTTTGAACGATTCAATTTCTTTTGTTACATCAGTATCTTTAAACTTCACCCAGTTGCCTTCATCATCTAGGCCTATCAATTCACAGTTCGCAGCATTTTTGTGATTCCAACGTATGCAATGTTGGCCTTTTTTGTCTGTGTACCAGATACCTCTCCAGACTTTATTTTTGCGTTTAGATTTCACTATACCATTTGCAAAATAGTCATTTGTATATATTTCGTTAGATTCTAAATCCCTCCCTGTTACACGGGTGTCAGTATATATCGCGTTTATATCTTGTTCATTTAATATTTCAGTTAAATCTAAATCTAAAACATAATTGTCATTGCTTGCATCTTGAGACAACTCATTAGCAACTGATGTAGTTGTAACGAATACGATTAATAAAATAATCTTTTTGATCGAGGGTAGGGTAGTCTTCATTTTACTCAGCCTTTGTAAAAAATTTTAATTAAATACACAATATAGGTGTTAAATACTTTCTGTTTGGCACAATGTATTTAGCGGTGTAATTGTAATAAAATTAGGAAAACATATGCCAATAATCTTGGTGGTAGCTTCACTTCTTATTCCCAGTTAATTGCATTTCTCCTGTAATACAGCAGTTTCTAAAGTGCATAATAAATTATTCGTTAAATTAATAAGAAAAAAATAGTTATTAAAAATAGCGTTTAATACCTAATATGCGGTAGACAGATCAGGTTTTAAGCATCAAGTTTTACTGGACTGATAAAACCTGGTGGTTTGACTGTTAAAACGGAGCAATTAATCTGATTAAGTATGGTTTCAGCAGTATTTCCCATGATTATGAGGTCAACATCTAGCTCTTGTGCTTTAGTGGGTATTACTTTTTTAGGATCCCCTCTAATTATATGTAATTGAGGTGAGAGGTAATCGACATTATCCTTGTCTTTTTTCACTACATAGGCATCTACTAGCTTTTCAAGCCAATGTCTATGCATATTTTCTTCTTCAGCTATTATTTTATCGATTATACTACCCGTAGGGTCCCATATCAGTTGACCTTAAATACGCTTCTCCAAATACATCCCATGCTTGTATGACATACAATTCGCTTGATTCTGCCAGTGCTAATAATGTCGACATCTCAAGTATTTGACGATTAAGTGCGTTATTTTTCATCTTCAGGATCTAAAACATCAAGTGACGGAAATAGTTTGTCTATTTCTGATAATTCAAAGGGTGTCTCATATGTAATAGGGTTTATTCCATCTTCAGTTAATGCTATGTAAAATCTTTCCTGCATCCTTGAAACTTCGTTGCGACTAGTCGAGAGAAGTAGTAACGAAGCGAATGTTAATATGCAAATTGCTTTACAATGTTGCATGGATAAATTTGTATATTTGAAATCGAACACAGAAATGCTTAGGTATTGGATGATTTAGAAACAGCATTTTTAATTGATCTATAAATGTCATTCCAGCAACCTTTGAAATTACTTTCTACAACGTGCCATTCATCTTCTGCAACATAGCCGAGTTGAGACATATGCTTTTTGACATTTTTTAGCATCTTCTCAATATCATTGATGTCAGCTTCAAGATCAGACTTAAGTGATTCTGATGATTTATCTAGCATGTCTTTAAGATGGATTAGTTGAGTTTTATAGCCATCTAGCTTTTCATCTAATTTTTCATGTGGTGTTAGTTTGGGCATGGGACACCTTTAATTCATAGTTAGCTCTTATAGATTTGACTTAGAATATAGTTCAAAAGTCACATCATAGTGTGTGTTGGAGAAATTAATGTATTGGGAACTTCCATGTTTCCCATATTTGAGTTATTTATTTGAAGTGTATGAAATATGATTTTCTATAAACTACTTTTGTTCATCAGAAAAATAATTTCTACTCTAGGAGCATTGCTTAACATTTGAATTATGTTTCCTGGGCGTAGATTAATTTAAATTGATCTAATGCACGATATAAGCGCATTTTTGTGGCACTTAATTTAATGTTTAGATGCTTTGAGAGCTCATCAAGTGATAAGTCTTGAAAAAAACGTAGCTCAATTATTGTTCTATTAGAATCAGATAGTTTTGACAGTACGTAACTAACTTGATCAGCAAGTTCACTTGTTGTGTGCTTTCTTTCAGAGTGTCTATCACGTAATACATTAGAAAAATCATCAATACACTCAAAATTTACTTGTTTTAGTTTTGCGGTGTATGTGTTGCATTGATTTTGTGCAATACGATACAACCATGTTCGAATACTAGAACGATTTTCAAATCGATGTGAATATTTCTGCATGCGTAATAGCACGTCTTGAGAGACATCTTTAGCATCAGCAGGATTTCCAAGACGCATTAAACATATACGATATATCCACGTGTAATGACGCTTGACTAATTCGCTTAATGCCTCATTGAATGATGATGTGTTATTAGCAATTAGCTCAATAAGTTCTATATCCGAACTGTTATCAAAGTTCACATCACGGGCGATATTTCTAACCGTATTGCCATAAAACATGGTGTGCCTCTCAGCTTAGTTATAAGAGCTAACCAATTTATGGGATATTTATCGATAAATATAACAATAAAAAATTGCTGTTACGACAAAATATATTTGTTATACTGAGCTTATGGATCTAGAGTTATTGCGTACTTTTCTTGAGGTTGAACGTAACCGTCACTTTGGCCATGCGGCTAAAGCTTTACACCTGACGCAGGCGGCTGTAAGTGCAAGAATCAAGTTGTTAGAGTCCCAGTTGGGTGTTGGCTTATTCATTCGCATACGCGGTGACATTCAATTAACTCCTGAAGGAAATCGTTTAGTTCGCCATGCCGATCGCATAATCAATGGATGGAGACAGGCAAGACAGGATGTTGCAGTAGGGGCTGCGAACCAACAGCTCGTAATTGGCGGAAGCTTGAGGCTGTGGGATGTATTGCTACAAAATTGGTTACACGCAATTAGGCAGAAGTACCCAAGTTTAGCGATCATTGCAGAGTCACACACACCAGATTTATTGATACGCAAACTTTTAGATGGTTTAATTGACGTGGCATTTATGTCTGAGCCACCCCAGCTTGAGCTTATAAAAATCGAAGAAGTTGCCTCAATTGATTTACACATGGTGTCTTCTAATAAAGATTTAGGTATATCGAAAGCACTAGAGCAAGATTACGTGATGGTTGATTGGGGGTTTGCACATGCTCTTAGGCATCGCCAGCTTTTCCCCGATGCGTCTGAGCCATTGATTCGTGTTGGTCAGGCAAGAATAGCATTGGAGTACCTTCTCGCTATGGGAGGTTCAGCATACTTACCATTACGCATGGTAAAAGAGCTAATTGAAAGCAATAGGTTATTTTTGGTGAATAAAGCTCCCAAAATTCGCAGACATGCATATGCCGTGTACCCAGTTCGAGGGTTACGTAATGATTTAATTGAAGAATTGCTCAAAGAGTTTGAATATAAAGTTAATTTAGAATAAAAAATCGGCGCACTTTTTACAAATGCGCCGACTAGACCGACTAATAAAAACTAAGCTGAGAATTAGTTAGCCGGAATTGGGGCAAGTTCACCTAGAGCTGACATAAACGAATCAAAGCGTGTGGGTATTTTGTCCTTAGTAAATAGAATTTCTTTTGCAGTTATTTTTTCGCCATAAACTTGCATATTCTGTTCTTTTGACACACCAATTTTTGCACCTTCTAAATCAAGCCCTGCAAATAGTCCTTTAGTTCTCGCATAGCTTAGTACAGAAGGGGCGATTTCTAGATTCGCTGAACCGCCTACTGGTCCAGCTGTTATTTCAACACCTGCACCTAATTTCACTTCTGGGTCAATTAGTTCATCTACCGCGTCACGATTTAATAAAACTAAGATAACAGATGCTTTTTGAATACCAGCTTGAAGACCAATGCTTGCCGCATTGAGGCTTACATATGAAGGTGCCCCCCAATTGTTGCTGGTACTATGGCGACAAGAAACCAAACCTTGGCCAGTCTTACCAGCAACGATCAAGCCAGCTTTAATAATGGATGGAAAAACAACAATACAACGTGCTGCATTACGTACATTCTGTGGGATACGTTTAGTTGATACTTCTGATTTCTGTAGTTCAAGTACTTTAGCGGCTTTATCGGCTAATCTTGCTTCAGAAATAGACGTTTTGGTCTCGTCCTTAGCGCTTTCAACCTTAGGTTTAGCGGGAGTTTTCTCCATAGTCTTTGCAGGAGCAACTTCTTCCATTGCCTCTGCTTCTATGACTTCTGCATCTTCTGCATTGCTTGGAGTTGTTAATATCCAGGCAGCCAATAGTGAAATCAGTGCTAATACTATAATTAGTTTTTTCTGTATGGTTATCATGGGTTCGCTCTATAAATTAATAGTAATTATGTGACTCCATTGAAAGTGGGGAAGTCACATTTTTACTAAAATCAATTAAAACATGAACCTAGATTAAGTAATTTGCTCTAATAAGTTGAAATCATACTATCGGCGTTGTAAGAAGTATGACATATCTAAAACAAGGGAATAAGAATTTTGATGATGAAGGAGGCACTAACATTTTTAACATTGCTGTTTAGTTTATTACCTCTCAATTTATATGCACAAAAAAATAATGTTATCGAAGTTATTGCTCTCATAACTGACGTTGATAAAGAGTTAGTGCAAGCCATTCAAAATAATTTATTCATTCACAGCTTGAAATGTGATGAGACAGAATGGCGTGTACGCTATGCAGCAAAAAAAATTGACGTTGAGTTAGGAGAGGCTTTAAATGCATTTGGTTATTACAATGGTACCTACACAAAAAAAATAGAGAAGCAGGACAATTGTTGGCAGGTGTACTTGTCTATTGATCCTGGTCCGCGCACTAAAGTTGTTGTGGTAGAAGTAGAGATTGATGGTGAAGCAAAAGAGGATAAAGTATTTCTTAAAGTTCTAGAAAATTTACCATTAAAAGAAGGCGATCTATTGCGTCATGATAAATATGATGCTGTAAAAGAAAAAATAGAAGTCGCAGCACAAACGCGTGGTTATTTTGACGGAAAGTATAAGCGTCATACCTTAAGCGTAAATAAAGCTAAAAATTCAGCTAAGGTATTTATTCATTATGACTCTGGTGTTCGTTATCGCTTTGGTGAGGTGCATTATGATCATATTTCGTTAAATGAAGAGTTATTCAAAAAATATTTATCAGTAAGGACTGGTGACTATTATCTCAACTCAAATATTACAAAAACCTATCAAGATCTAAGTGGTAGCGGCTATTACGCTGATGTAGAGGTAAAAGCGCTTTTTGACCAGCGTCAAGAGGGAGCTGTTCCAGTAGAAATAAAATTAATTAAATCAAAGCGTAGGACTTTTTCTGTTGGCATTGGCGCATCAACAGATACTGGGCCACGTTTACGTTTTGAGCATAAAAACAGGAGATTGAATCGTAGAGGGCATTCCTATGATACTAAGTTGTTACTTTCACCAGTAATATCCAATTTAAGCTTTAATTATAAAATTCCTATTGGTCAACCTCAGACAGATTTTATCAGTCTACAAGCTGGTGCTGCACATGAAGATACCGATACGGCTGATAGTGATTCTATTGTTGCGAATTTTGGCCGAACTAAGCTTCGTGAGAATGGCTGGTTAGAGAATATATTTTTAGAGTTTTTGCAAGAAGACTTTGAGGTTGGTGAAGATAATGAATCATCTTTCTTAGTTATGCCGGGCGTTTCTTGGGCCAAAACGAAAAGTAACAATCCTATCTATCCGACTCTTGGCTATCATTTGTCATTAGAGACTCGTGCCGCTTCACAGGCATGGTTGTCCGAAGTGGATTTATTGCAACTTAAATTTAACGGTAAAGGTATATTACCGCTTGGTAAAAAGGCACGTATTTTATCGCGCCTTGAGGCGGGTTATAACTTCGTTGATGATTTTACGCAATTACCTTCTTCATTACGTTTTTTTGCTGGTGGTGATAACAGCATAAGAGGCTATGAATATGAATCATTAGGGCCAGAGGGTAGTGATGGCGATGTGGTCGGTGGAGAAGGCGTTGTAGTGGGCAGTTTTGAAGCTGATTATTTATTCAAACCCAAGTGGGCATTGGCTGCATTTGTCGATGCAGGTAACGCTTTCGAGGTAAATGATATTCAGATAAAAAAATCAGCAGGAGTAGGCGTGAGATGGCGATCACCAATTGGTCCTGTAAAAGTAGATGTAGCATTTCCAATTGACGAAGACGACGATGATGAAGATGATTTTCGTATTCATTTTAGTCTCGGGCCCGAGTTATGAAAAAGAAGATACTTGCCTCTATATTAATAGTGCCCATTGTATTTGCAGCACTATTGGTAATTGCAGCCTATTTTCTAATGGCTACTCAAACAGGTGCACAGTGGTTGCTTAAAAGTGCAGCAAACTACATTCCTGAATATATAACGGTTGAAGAAATAGAAGGTCGTCTACTGGATGAATTTACACTTAGGAAAATTCAGTTTACATATTGCAATAAAACCTCTGAGTTATATGATGTGCATGTAGTTTGGAATGCAAAAAAGCTTATCAATAAAGTTGTAGACATAAAGGAACTGACACTTGGTTCTGCAGATATACAATTAGCAAAGCCATGTGGGAAAGAAACTAGAACAGAATTGCCACATGTTATACAGCTACCGGTTAAAGTGCTGGTGCAAAATATTCAACTAAATACTATTGCTGTACAGAATGAAAATAAAATTCAACATATCGAGCAAATTAAAGCGGGCATACTTATAGGAAAGGATAGTTATTCGATACAAGACTTATCAGTAGCTACTGCACTCTATCAAGTGAATGCTTTACTAAAAGGTGAATTGCAAAAACCATTTTCATCTACAGGTGAACTCAAGTGGAGTTTTGTCGATGGGGATAAAACCACTTGGCAGGGGGAGGTTGTGCTGAATGGAGATATTAACGAAATACAACTAGAACATTCTCTACTTCAACCTCTGCAGATCGCATCATCTGTTTCATTGAATTCACCATTAGAAGAGTTGAGCTTTGCAGCAAAAAATAACTGGGTGAGTATTGGGTTGCCGCTTGGGCAAGAGCCACAAATCACTATGCAAGATGGGCATTTTGATATTGAAGGCAATATTGAGTCACTTTCATATAGTTTGAGCACGGATGCTACAAGCATACACTTACCTTCAATAGCAGCTGTTAAAATCAATGGAACTGCTGATCAGCAGGTAGTTAACATTTCACAAATGAATATCAGCTCAGATCAGGGAAGTATTATAGGTAATGGCAAGGTCGATCTTAAGCCGGAAATACAAGCAACTTTGACATTGCAAGGCAAGCAGGTTAATCCAGAGTTTTTTATTGCAGAGTTGCCAGGAAAACTAGATTTTATTACAGGTGTTAGCGTATCGCATTCACAACAAGGCGTTATTGCAGATATAGATCTAAAAAAATTAACTGGCACTATGCATGAGTATAAAGTTAAGGGTGATGGTAAGTTGCGTTACACGGCTGACAATATTTATGCTAAGAATATTAAACTTTCGGTTGGCGATAATACTTTAAAAGTAAATGGCTTGCTCGGGACGAATAAAAATAAAGCAGATTTTAAAATAACGGCGAATAACCTTGCACAACTGCATCCAAAACTAGCTGGAAATGTGCAAGGAAGCGGAAGTTTTCATGGCTCATTAAAAACACCGCAAGTTCACACAACACTTACGGGTGGTAATATTAACTATGCAGATCAATACCGCGTAGAAAAAATTTCTGTTGACGGTGATGTGTATGTATTTAGTGACCACGATTCAAATGCCAAAATTCAAGCGAGCAACTTAACTATTAATGACAATGCGATTGATTCGGTGCAATTAACAGCTAAGGGAAATCAACAACGGCATCAGATTAGTTTGGATATTAAAGGTAATGAAATTAACGCTAGTCTAAACTTAACCGGTGCGTATCTTCAACACAGTTGGAACGGCGTATTAAATCAATTACAAGCTAACTTACCTGGCTATGGTAATTGGAAGCTAGCAAAAACAAGTGAAATTAATTATGGACCTCAAGGTTTTTCAATGAGCCAGTCTTGTCTTCGAGGGGAAGGCGCTTCTTTATGTTTAGAGGTAAATTCAGATACCAAAGGCAACTGGCAGTCACAAGGGATGCTGACAGATTTACCATTAACGTTATTAGCAAAAAATGCTCAAGATCAATTTAGCATTGATGGAAAGGCAAACCTAGAATTTAATCTGCAGAATAATCAAGCAGGAATAGAGGGTGACCTTAAAGTAATTTCAAAAAATGCAAGCATACGTCCCCCTTTTCTTGAGGACCATGATGAATCATTGCTGATTCAACAGTTTGAGTTGCTTGGAGATATAGGTTCAGCAAACTCAAAGTTTGATTTGAACATAAAGATGGATAAAGGGCAGGTAATAGGTTCTGCGCAAATAGAAAACATTCAAGATCGAGAAAAAGCTTTTATTAGACAGGCTAATTTTAATGCAGATATACCTAGTATTAAATTTATTAACGTGTTTATACCAAGAGTTACTATTAAAGAAGGCTTATTAAAAGCACAAGCAGAGTTACATGGCTATCTTAAGCGACCCAAAATAATAAGTAATGTAATACTATCTGAGCTTGCATTTTATGTTCCTGATTTAGGAACTGAATACACTCATGGAGACTTTTCATCAAGCAGTACCGAATGGAATAATTTTGATATCGCGGGTAATTTGCAATCACGTAATGGAAAGTTAGAAATTTCTGGAAAACTCAATACTCAAAATGAAGTTTTTTATGCTATAGATGTGCATGGTGATAACTTTCAGGCTGTATATTTGCCCGATAAATCACTAGTACTTTCACCAAAGTTAGCAATAAGTGGTGGTTATTCTGCTGTGGATATCCAAGGTGAAATTGGCATACCCAGTGCAAACCTGGTTTTAAAAGAATTACCAAAAGGCGCAGTAACAAAAACTCGCGATGAAGTTTTTGTCTCAGAAATAGATGAAGAAGTAGAGTTGCCAAATAAAAACAGACTTGATGTAACAGGTAAAATCCAAATCAAATTAGGCGAAGATGTGCATTTTGCTGGCAAAGGAATTAAAACGGATTTAGCTGGTGATTTGGAGGTTCAACTTAATAGTAAGAAAATTCCAACTGGTCAAGGAGTTCTAAAGTTTAATAATGCTTCATACCAGGTTTTAGGTCAGACACTGGACATTAGTTCAGGTAAGATGTTGTTTGCCGGGCCACTTAACAACCCTGAGTTAGACGTTAAAGTAACGCGCAAAGTAAAAGATGTGACCGCTGGAATGTTCATTGAGGGTTCAGTTAAGAAACCCCAAACGCGCGTGTTTTCTAATCCTGCAATGTCAGATGGCAACGCGCTCTCTTATTTAATATCTGGTAGACCATTAAACGAGGCAAGTGGAAGCCAAAATTCCTTGATAGCCAAAGCAGCACTCTCATTGGGCGTAGATAATTCAGCTTCACTTAATCAGCAAATCGCTTCAACAGTAGGTTTGGATGAGCTTAATGTTGGTGGTGGTGATGAAGGTTTAGAATCTACCTCATTAATCCTTGGAAAGTATTTATCGCCAAAACTGTATATATCATATGCCTACGGTCTTTTTTCATCAGCAG
>JABDMD010000176.1 GCA_013001685.1 Gammaproteobacteria bacterium
GTGCTTTACCTGTACCCGCAAGCGCGTCTTTATAATTAACGCCTGAATACTTTACGCGAATCACTACATCACCTTCGCAAAGATCATCAATACTTAATTGTTCTATCCCTGAATGTGTGTGTTGTTCATCTGAATGAATTCGAAATGCAGGAAATATTTTCATCTACCGAAGTAAAACGTTATTCCACTGATAGTTTTAAGAATAAATTCTTCGCATGTGGAATTGTATTCTCACCCTTCTCGGCAAGGACATTAAAATGACCCATTTTCCTCCCAACACGCGCTTGATGCTTACCATATAAATGAAGTTTTACATTATCAGGCAAAATACGCGACCAATCAGGTTGTCCGTCTTTAGCATCCCAAAGATCTCCTAGAATATTTACCATGGTGACTGCACTATGCGCACTAGTATTACCCAAAGGCAAGCCACATATAGCTCTAACTTGTTGCTCAAACTGCGAGGTATAACATGCATCCATCGTATAATGTCCACTATTGTGTGTGCGTGGCGCCATTTCGTTAAAGAACAAGCTACTCATGTCATCAACAAAAAACTCCACGGCGAGCATCCCATGATAATCTAATTCTTCCGCAATTTGTTGCGCGTAAGATTTAGCTAGATTTTGTATATCTTCACTAACAGTTGCAGGTACCGTACTTGTAAACAAAATACCATCTCGGTGCACATTTTCTGCTACTGGGAAAAATTTAAGTTCTTTTGCAGTAGATCGTGCAAGCACAACTGAAACTTCAGAATTAAGGTTGATTTTTTTCTCTAACACACAATCAACATTTTCTAAGCCATTCCATTTATCAACACACTCTTGCACGGTATTAACAACTGCCTGTCCTTTACCGTCATAACCTAAACGAGTGGTCTTTAAAATCATAGGAGCATCAATATTACTAAATGCCTGTTCTATATCTTGCTCACTACTAACCATATGGAATGGTGTAGGTGGGATATTTAGCGACTGTGCAAATTGTTTTTCTTTTATACGGTCTTGCGCAAGCTCTAAAGCACGTGCATTAGGTGAAACAAGACAAGTCTTTTCTAGATGCTCAAATACTTCTGCAGGTACATTTTCAAATTCAGTAGTAATTACAGCACACTCTTGTGCTAGTGCTTTTAATGAGTGTGCGTCGTCATACTTAGCTTGTAGATGTAAGTGAGCTATCTCACCAGCAGGACTAGAAGTATTTGGATCGAGCACAATGACTCGATAACCCATCGATGTAGCAGCATGCACAAACATACGGCCAAGCTGACCGCCGCCTAACATTCCAAGAGTTGCGCCAGGTAAAATCATGTGTATTAAGGAAGCTGGGTGTTTAAAACTTTCTCTGATTGAGCTGCTCGAAATTCATCAAGCTTGGCTTTTAAACTTGTATCGTTATTTGCCAACATGGCTACCGCAAACAAACCTGCATTTGCTGCTCCTGCCTCACCAATCGCAAAGGTTGCAACCGGTACACCTTTCGGCATTTGCACAATAGAATATAAAGAGTCCTGACCAGATAAATGCTTGCTTGGTACAGGTACACCTAGCACAGGAACGGTTGACATCGCAGCTACCATACCGGGTAGATGTGCAGCACCACCGGCACCTGCGATAATACATTTAACATTACGGGTTGCAGCAGACTCAGCAAACTCGGCCATTAACTTTGGTGTGCGATGAGCAGAAACCACACGCTTCTCGTACAATACGCCAAACTGATCCAAAATTGTTGCAGCTGCTTGCATGGTGGGCCAATCGCTATCGCTACCCATGATAATGTTAACTTGTGGATTGCCCATTTTCGCTACCCCTGATACTAAGAGAAAAATATAATAAAAAAATAAGCGGGCATTTTGGCTGAGACAGACCAATAAAACCAGCATATATAAGAGAATTAGGCACTTAAAAGAACAAAAATGCTATTTGAATCCAATCTAAAATCACTAAAAAAGGTCTACCAAGGCAAAGTACGCGACATCTACGAAGTCGACGAGCAACATTGGCTAATCGTCACTAGTGACCGACTCTCAGCCTTTGATGTAGTGCTGCCTGATCCCATCCCAAAAAAAGGCATGGTACTCACGACAGTTTCTAACTTTTGGTTTGATCGATTTTCTAGCAAAGTAAAAAATCACCTTAGCGACATTAATCTCGAAGATATCATCAAAGATGGACAAGAATTAGAAATTATTAAAGATAGAAGTGTCATTGTTCGCAAGCTAAAAGCGCTACCTTTTGAAGCGATAGTACGTGGTTATGTTATTGGATCAGGCTGGAAGGAATATCAAAACACAGGTTCTATCTGTGGTGTGGCATTACCACCCAATTTAAAACAAGCACAACAATTAGAATCTCCAATTTTTACGCCCTCTACAAAAGCCGCAGTGGGTGATCACGATGAAAATGTGAACTTTGACAAAATTATAGATTTAGTTGGCAAAGAAATCGCTGAATCTGTACGAGACCTAAGCATAGAAATCTATAAACAAGCTGCAGAATATGCATTACAATGCGGCATTATCATTGCTGATACAAAATTTGAATTTGGTTTAGATGAAAACAATGAAATTGTTTTAATCGATGAAGCTCTAACCCCTGACTCCTCGCGATTCTGGCCGAAAGACACATATCAAGCTGGCACAAGTCCAAAAAGTTATGACAAACAATATGTGCGCGACTATTTAGAAACACTAGACTGGAACAAAAAAGCACCCGGACCTAACTTGCCACAAGATATTATCGACAATACCAGTATGAAATATTTAGAAGCATGTGAACGTCTAACAGGAATAAAACTTTAAATCATTTTTATTCAAGCAGGCCTCTTTTAGGCATAAATAAAATGTTACAAATACTGCTCTAAGTATTTTTCTGCATCCAGTGCATCCTGTACCTGCAGAAGTCACGGCTTGTCTGTAGACATTATCCATCATATCTCCTGCTGCAAATACACCCGGAATACTAGTTTGTGTAACATTTCCAGTAATACCACTATTTACTTTTAAATAACCATCTTTCATTTCTAACTGATTCTCAAAAATACTAGTATTTGGGGTATGTCCATATGAGGACGACGATTAAGTCAGATCTTCAATAAATAGAAAGTATTTTAGTATGCGATCTTATAATAAAGGGGCTTGATAGCCCCTTTATTTTTTTAAAGCTTAAACTAATTAAATTTAATGGTGTAACGTAGATAGTAGTCCCACTCTCTGCGTTTTCGTTCTGCATTGGTACGTTTATCTATATCTTCTCGATTACGAATACGTGCTTCAAACTTTTGGTTTTTAGTTACCTGCCATTTATATCTAGTTTCCACAAGTTCTTGGTTGTTACCAAAGTCACCAGAGATTAACCAGCCACCACGCGTTTGCGCATAGACTATGCCTAAACTATGTTTAGGCCATATGTCTATGAAATTGAATGTAGTTTGAAATGCCAAACCGCTAGTATCTTTTTCACCACCCGTTTGAATTGCTGATTTTCGTGGCGTATCAAATGCATAACCTAACTCGTTACTCCACAGAAACTTGGTGCCAGATTTTCCAAGCGGCCACTGCATCGCAAGACGGCCACTTACTGCTGTGTAATCTTCGATACTGCCGGAAGCATCCCCATCGCGTTGTAATGCATCTGGAATATGTGTGATATCGAACCCTTTCTGAACAATGGTTTTGCTTTTGTCTTTTTTCTCCGCGCCTAAATAATAGGTGATATGACTATCTTCTTCTCTAAAATCGAGCGGATTTCGCCTCACTGTAGTTGGACCCTCATCTTTACTGCGTTGTAATATTGCATGTAGATCCCAACCACTTGGAATAGTGTATTTAACATGCACACCATCGGTCCAAGTAATATTAGTGTTGTCACTATCATTTCTAGAAAATGATTTTTTTGCTACGCCTTCTAGTTCAAATTTGGTTTGGAAACGCCCTAAACGAATATCTATTTGGTCACTTGGTTTGTAGCGAAAATAGAATTCATCAATGGTGGAATCGCCCAGTCTTAAGCCACCATCACTTGGAATGGCTTCAAAAATCTCAAAGTGATAGGTGTTAAAACGGTCATCAGAACTATAGCGACCCGCAAAACGAAACTTGCCACTGAATGTATCTGTAAAATTCAGTTGCACCCCTGCCCGTGCACGTATACGCAAATCATCTCTTCGAGAACGCTCACCATCTCTTTGATTGCGATCTCTGCCAAAAGCCCCAAACCGCACATCGCCGCTAAAATCTAATAATTCTTTTTCTCTTGAGTAAACGTGTGTAGGAAAAATACAAAAAAAAACAAGTAACAAAATAATTATCTGCATCTCAATGCTCTTTAATGTCTTAAAATATGCATAATATAAATGATTGAATGTAAACAATACGTATACAATTATGTATATGATTTGATAAGGATTTAAGTATTAAGCAATGATTTGTTTACATATTATCTACATTCTCGTAGGTAAACTTAGAAGTCTTAAACATGAGCAAAATGCACCATGCATGTCTTAATCGTTGAAGATAACTCTGAAATAGCCACCAATATTGGTACTTATTTAGAAGCAAAAGATCATACCGTTGATTTTGCTGCGGATGGCCTGACCGGCCTGCATTTAGCAGTTACCAATAACTATAATGTAATTATTCTAGATTTGATGTTGCCAGGCATGAATGGATTAGAAGTTTGCCGCAAGTTACGAGAATCGTCCTTAGAACACACACCCATACTTATGCTCACTGCCAGAGACACCTTAGAAGATGTAGTGGAAGGCTTTGAAGCTGGTACGGATGACTACTTAATCAAACCATTTTCACTACAAGAACTTGAAGTGCGGCTTGAAGCTTTACACCGACGTGCAAGTGGACAGTACGATAACCCTGTACTTTCTATAGAAGACTTGGAAGTAAACTTGGAGACCCATAAGGTTAAACGCGCAAACAATATCATTAAACTTAAGCCCACTACGATGCGTGTCTTGGTCTACATGATGCGCAATACTCACCGTGTGGTGACCAGGCAAGAATTAGAAACTGAAATTTGGGGCGACTCGCCTCCTGATGGCGACCCTTTACGTGCACATATTTACAATATTCGTAATTCCTTAGATAAGCCGTTTGATAAAAAGCTAGTGCATACTGTGCATGGAATTGGGTATAGAATTTCTAGCAGCGATGAGTAAAGTCAATACATTAGGCGCACGCATTGCACTGGCAATGTTAAGCGTAATTACGATTGGAGTTTTTATCCTTGGCATTGTTTTCTTTTTCACTTTTGACCATATGGAGCACAAGCTCTTAGAGATGCTTGATAGTTATGCTGCTCAAAACCTTGATGAAACTGGGCAAGAAAATATTTTTTTAGATAGCGATTCTGCTCTAATTAAAGATAATTCGTTTGCTAGATTTTCATCTTCCGATAACATTCCAGATAAAATTAAGAAATTAAATGTAGGCTTTCATCATGATGTTGAATTTAATGAACGCAGCTATCATGTTGCAATTAAAGAATTTAAAGGAGTAAAAAAATATTTGGTTTTTGATATTACGGATATTGAAACTCAAGAACATATATTGAGCAGGATTATTCTGGTTGCAATAGCAAGTGTATTAGT
This sequence comes from Gammaproteobacteria bacterium, assembly GCA_013001685.1. Lineage (GTDB taxonomy): Bacteria > Pseudomonadota > Gammaproteobacteria > UBA4575 > UBA4575 > JABDMD01. The sequence goes on from JABDMD010000176.1 coordinate 5,611, forward strand.
TATAGCAGCCTGGGTTACATACTGGCTTTCAAGAAAAGTAATCCGTCCAGTGCGAGATTTTGCTAAACAAGTAGGCAATTTAGACCCGAATACGCGAAATATTCGCATAGCTGAAGAATATAGCGACGTTGAAGTTGGTTTAATTGCCAGATCTTTTGATCATTATATGGAACGACTCGATGGTTTTGTTGAACGTGAGCAGTCTTTTACCTCCACTGTAAGTCATGAATTACGGACTCCACTGTCTGTAATTTCTACTTCAGCCGAATTATTGGAAACGAATAAAGACTTTCCTAGTAGCGCGAAAAAGTATGTTGATCAAATTAAAAAAAGTACGAATGAAATGACCAATCTCATTAGCGCTTTACTATTTTTAGCTCGAGAAGATTTACCGAATAATTATAACTCTGCTCATAAAACCGACATTGCTCAATTAGCACAGAGCATTGTTGAGACCTACAAATATGCCGAACAAAGTAGAGACATAAAACTCACAGTATCGGTGGATCAGCAAATCCAAGTTAATGCTCCAAAAAGCCATGTGCAAATTGTCATCAGCAATCTATTGAATAACGCGCTACGACATACACAACATGGCAATATTCAAATTAAGCTTAACAATAATAAACTTGAAGTTGTTGACACAGGAAGTGGTATTGATCAAGAAACTATAAACCATGCTTTTGAGCGTGGCTTTAAAGGTGAAGAAAGTAGCGGATATGGGTTCGGTCTATACATTTGTAAACGCATTTGTGATCGTTATGGTTGGAACATCTCTATATTCCCAAACCCCAATATAGGCAGTACAGCATCGGTTAGATTCTAGATAACTGGCCTAAAATCCCTACTCAACGGTAGCATTTTTAGCTGCCGTATACATTTTGCCCACAAATCATCTACACGTGGCACACACCCACTTGCATATTATATTTCCTCAGAATTTATATATGGCAAGTATTTTTGAATCAAAAATTCTTCATGGACGAACTAACCGGTAAATACAATATGCAATCTAACACCATGCAATCGGCAACTGAACTGCAATTTGATAACCCTATTCAGTCATTGGCTCGAGATAAAACTCAGTTTTTAACTCTGATACATAACAGCAATGATCCAAGCTCCAATTCCACAAAAGAGTTTGTAAAAGCAGAGTTTCTTAAACATCACAATGCGCATATCACTGAGTTTATGCCGAATCTAGTTTCTATTATCAACAAAGCAAGGAAAGTGCGCGCAGCTGTGGGCTACAGAAGTGCTGACAGTAGTGAATTATTTCTCGAGCAATATTTAGACCAACCACTAGATACATACATTTCTGAGCACTGCGGTTTCGATGTACCAAGAGATCAAATTGTTGAAGTAGGAAACCTAACTTGTGCAGCAAACGGCTATGCGCGATTGGCAATTATTCGCCTAACAGAGATGCTGCATGAAAGTGGCTTTAGATGGGTTGGCTTTACGGCGACGCAGGGACTTTATAACTCTTTTTTACGTTTAGGTCTTACTCCACACGCTATAGGACCTGCTGATATTTCACGCTTGCACGATTCTAATCACGACTGGGGCACCTATTACGATAACAATCCTCAAGTTATGTTTGGCAGCATCGAATGGGGCTTCAACAAGCTTAAAGATGAAAAATTTCTATAATCATCAACTAACGTTTTACAGATGAATATTTTAGAAACATTAAAGGCTCCGATAAATGCGAAACCTGCTCTCGTCTCAAACCATGGTGTCATGAGTTATGAGGATTTATATAAAAAAATAGAACACTACGCTAATTTCATAAATAAGCACAATCCTAATTGCGTAGCATTGTATTTAGATAATTGTATCCAATGGGTAATTGCAGATTTAGCTGCACATTTATGCAACGTTCCTATTGTTCCTTTACCTACCTTTTTTTCCCAAACACAACTCAGTCATCTGATTGAAGATGTAGGTGCAGACCTTCTGATTACACATTGCAATCTAAATGAACAGTCAGTATTAGATCTTTTCAATGAACAAGCTATTGAAAAAGATGACAACGGATTTGAAATGTATCAGAGAGTCGTCCCTAATAAAGAACATTATCCAAGTGAACTAGCAAAAATTACTTATACATCTGGTTCTACAGGAAACCCAAAGGGTGTTTGTCTGAATGCTAACGCACAAATTGCTGTAGCCAATAGCTTAAGCACATTACTTCGACCACTTGAAATTGAAAAACATCTTTGCGCACTGCCTTTAAGTACGCTACTGGAAAATATCGCCGGGGTTTGGGCACCCTTGTCGATAGGTGCATCGGTTGCTATTCCTTATTTAATAGAACTTGGCTTTGAAGGTGCAAGTAATTTAAATCCACAAAAATTCTTAAGTGCAATTGCCACTCACAGTCCTGAAAGTATTATTTTGGTACCAGAACTACTCAATGTATTGGTATCTGGTTATGAAACCGGTGTGCCAATGCCACAAAACCTAAAGTTTATTGCTGTCGGTGGTGCAAAAGTGAGTAGCTCACTTTTAAAACGTGCACATGCTTTAGGGCTTCCTGTATATGAAGGCTATGGTTTATCTGAAGGCTGTTCAGTCACCACATTAAATAGGCCGGGTCACACTAAAGCAGGAACTTCTGGCCAAGCATTACCGCACGTTAAAATTCGCACCTCTAGTGATAATGAAATCGAAGTATCGGGTAGCAATATGCTTGGGTATCTACATGAAGATAAAAAGATGCAAGAGTTTTACCCAACCGGTGATTTAGGTGAAATTGATAACGAAGGCTTTATTAAGATTCATGGGCGTAAAAAGAATATGTTTATTACCTCATATGGCCGTCAAGTAAACCCTGAATGGGTCGAAGGAACTCTACTCGAACATAAGCAAATTTATCAAGCCGTAGTTTATGGAGAAAGTCTACCATTTAACATTGCAGTGATAGTTTTATCAGAGACGAATACAGAAATTAAAGAAATCGAAGAACTGATTGATCGTTCAAATAAGTCTTTGCCCGATTATGCAAAAGTTTCACACTACATCATCGCTGATGAACCATTTAGCTTTGAGGCAGATACGTTAACCGCCAATGGAAGAGTAAAACGAACTAAAGTATATGAAATACACCTAGAAAAAATCCAAGCATTAACAGAATCATATAACAGCATAACTGCTGCAGTATAGGAGATATGAGATGGAATTTTTTAAACAGCTCCAGCAAGAAACGCAGGAAGAACAGGGATATTTATTAAGTTCTCCCATCATTACTCAGTGCATGCATGGCCAAGTTTCGATGGATGGCTACATTGGCTTTCTTACCCAAGCTTATCATCATGTAAAACATACCGTACCTTTATTCATGGCCTGCGGATCACGCTTACCCGAACGACTTGAATGGTTACGCGAAGCCGTTGCCGAATATATTGATGAAGAAATTGGCCATCAGGAATGGATTTTGAATGACCTGCAAGCTTGTGGAGTAGACAAAGAAATAATACGCAACTCAGAACCAAATTTTGAAACAGAATTAATGGTGAGTTATGCCTACGACACAGTAACAAGAAATAATCCGGTTGGTTTATTTGGAATGGTTAATGTGCTTGAAGGCACTAGTATTTCCCTTGCCACAAATGCCGCCTCTATAATTCAAAAGAAATTAAATTTAGATGATAAAGCTTTCAGTTATTTAAATTCGCATGGTAGTTTAGATATCAAACATGTTGAATTTTATGAAGGCTTAATGAACAAATTAGATAATGACGGCGACAAACAAGCAATCATCCACTGCGCAAAAGTTGTATACATTCTATATGCAAATATTTTCCGTTCTTTACCTCTTTCTGATGAGTCGCCCAACGACTCACTAGAAAAGGTCGCATAGCATATGAAATTAAATGAAGTTCGAGCTCTGCTAACTGGCGCGAGTGGCGGCATAGGCTCAGAAGTTTGCAAACAGTTACTAGATAATCAAGCTACTGTTTATGCAATCTCTCGAGATAAACAGAAGCTAGAAGCATTATTCGGAAATACGAATAACTCTCTAAGCAAGATAGAAGCGGATATTTCAACACAGTCCGGCCGTAGCGAAATTGCAAACATGCTTAATACATCAAATGCTAATGTGAATGTGTTAATAAATTGTGCTGGAAGCAATCAATTTTCATCAATTTCTGATATTTCTGAACTAGACGTAATTCAACAAGTTAATGCTAATTTAGTTACTCCAATCTTGTTAACTAAAAGTCTATTACCAATGTTAGCTAAACAAGATAAAGCAAAAATTATTAATGTAGGATCAAGCTTTGATTCAATAGGCTTCCCGGGCTTTTCAGTATATTCAGCGACAAAATTTGGATTACGTGGATTTTCCGAATCTTTACGTCGAGAGCTATCGGATACTAATATTGAAATTGGCATGGTCTCACCACGTGCAACGAATACCGAAATGAATGGATCGAAAGTACAGCAAATGAATACTGAATTAAAAGTTAAAACCGATAGCGCTGATCAAGTAGCGAAGATTATTTTACAATCTATAGAAAGTTCGAATCTGGAAAAATATATCGGTTGGCCAGAAAAGTTATTTGCACGCGTCAACAGAATCTTTCCATCTATCGTAGATGGTGCCATATCTAAACAACTATCCGTTATTAAACAATATTTTTAATTAAGGAATCATGATGAATAAATACATTTTTTATACCTTACTTGTTTTCACTCTATTACTAGCTCCATTTACAGCAATGAGTGCTGAGTTTGATGAGCAGCTGTTAGATATTCAACACGAATGGGCTGCAGCGAATTACCAGACTCAAGAAGATGCCAAGAAAAAAGCCCTTGAAGCACTTATGAAAAAGACTGCTGCATTTGTTGCATCGAACTCAGGCTCTGCTGAAGCGCTAATCTGGGATGGCATCACGAATAGCACTTATGCCGGTGCTCGCGGTGGTGCAGGTGCATTGAAATATGCCAAAAAAGCTCGCAAAAACTTTGAAACTGCAATTAAAATTAATCCAAATGCTTTGGATGGCTCATCGCATACCAGCTTAGGTACTCTTTATTATAAAGTTCCAGGATTTCCTATCGGCTTTGGAAGCAATAAAAAAGCTGAAAAACATTTAAAGAAAGCCTTAGAAATTAATCCTGATGGTATTGATTCAAACTATTTCTATGGAGACTATCTGATTGATAGAAAACGTTATGACGAAGCGATTGTGGCTTTAAACAAAGCTAAGGCTGCACCTGAT
>JABDMD010000177.1 GCA_013001685.1 Gammaproteobacteria bacterium
AGGTTAGGGTTAGCATTATGAAAGAAGGACAGCCACAAGCGGTATATCTAAAAGACTATACTCCTCCAAATTTCTTAATTGACCAAGTGTATCTTGAGTTTGAGCTCGGCGAGGAAGTTACAATTGTAACCTCCCATATGCAGTTTCGCTGCAATCCTGATCATAATGGTGTTAGCACAATTTTGGAATTGCATGGTGAAGAACAAGAGCTACAGTTTATAGAGCTTGATGGGAATCGGTTGGGCGCTAAGCAATACAGTGTATCTGAAGAGACATTGCTCATACCGAATGTACCCAAGCAATTTTCACTGGCGATTCAAACTCATATCACGCCTCAAACGAACACATCTTTAGAAGGCTTATACAAATCCAGTGGAAATTTTTGCACACAGTGTGAAGCGCAGGGTTTTCGAAAAATTACTTATTTCCTAGATCGCCCAGATGTGATGTCAAAGTTCACTGTGCGTATTCAAGCCGATAAAACTCGTTATCCAATATTACTTTCTAATGGCAATCTTAAAGAAAAAGGTGTTATAGGTGATCAGCACTTTGCAATATGGGAAGACCCCTTCCCAAAGCCTTGCTATCTATTTGCATTGGTTGCGGGTGACTTGGTGTTTTTAGAGGGTGCTCATAGCACCACATCAGGAAAAGATATTGTCTTACGTATTTATACCGAAGAGCATAATGCTGATAAGTGTGAGCATGCCTTGCGTTCTTTGCAAAAAGCCATGCAGTGGGATGAGCAGCGATTCGGCTTAGAGTGTGATTTAGATATTTATATGATCGTCGCAGTTGATGATTTCAATATGGGAGCAATGGAAAACAAGGGTTTAAATATCTTCAACTCTAGTTGTGTGTTGGCGAGACCTGATACTTCTACCGATTCTGAGTTTATGCATATTGAAGCCGTAGTTGCACACGAATACTTTCATAATTGGACCGGTAACCGAGTTACATGTCGAGATTGGTTTCAACTTAGTTTAAAAGAAGGCTTGACAGTATTTCGTGACCAGGAATTTACTTCAGATGTAACATCACGTGCTGCAAAACGCATCAGCGATGTACGTTCATTGCGTGCGTATCAATTTGCGGAAGATGCGGGTCCCATGGCGCATCCGGTGCGGCCAGCCTCTTTTATGGAGATTAATAATTTTTACACCTTAACGGTTTATGAAAAAGGTGCCGAAATTGTACGCATGTATCAAACTATGTTTGGTGTAGACGGGTTTCGTAAAGGTCTAGATTTGTATTTCCAACGCCACGATGGGCAAGCTGTTACCACTGAAGATTTTGCTGCAGCGATGGCAGATGCTAATGATGCAGATTTAACAGAGTTCAAACGTTGGTATGAACAGGCAGGTACTCCAGTTGTAAAGGTAAAAGACAAATGGGATGCGACGACAAATATTTACGAGATTGAATGTGAACAAAGTTGCCCACCGACTCCTGAGAGTAATGAAAAGCAGCCATTTGTGATACCGTTGAAAACCTCTTTGTTGGATTCTGATGGGAAAGCTTTGTTTACGCCTCAAATATTGAATTTAACTCAACGTAGACAGTCTTTCTCTTTTGAGAATATTTTAAGTAAACCTATTCCTGACTTATTGCAAGAGTTCTCTGCTCCTGTGCAACTTCAATATGACTACACAAATGATCAATTAGCGCAATTGTTGAAACATTCTAGTGATTCTTTTAACCGCTGGAATGCAGGTAATCGTCTTGCTTTAAATGTATTACTTAAAAAAGTAGCTAAAAAAACTAAATCAAACATTATAAATTCTATTGCTACGCTAAAAGAGGCATTGGCGCATGCAATTAAACCAAATGTAACCGAAGCAAGCTTACTAGCTGAGTTATTGATACTGCCAAATGAAAAAGACTTGGAAGAGTATTTAAAAATAATTGATATGCGCGAGTGTGTAAATGCATGTGATGAATTACAAAAAGATATCGCCCAGCACTTAGAAGTAGCTTTATTGAATACTTATCGCTCTTGTTTTAAAAATATCGAGTATCAATATAACGCTGATGAAATGGCACGTCGTAAATTGCGGAACGTGTGTTTGCAATTGCTATGCACTTTAAATAAGGAAGAATATAGGCTGCTTGCAATTGAGCAATTTCAACAAGCTAATAATATGACAGAGCAAGTGGGTGCCGTAAATGCACTAATACATTTAGAATCAGATGAGCGAGAGCAAGTTCTCAGAACATTCGAAAAAAAATGGTTAGAAGATAGTTTGGTGATGGATAAATGGTTCGCAATGCATGCACGTTCTAAAGTTCCTAATGCATTAGAAAATGTGCAAACACTAATGCAGCATTCTGTATTTACGATGAGTAATCCAAATAAAGTGCGTTCTCTGATTGGCGTATTTGCTGGCCAAAACGCATATCATTTTCATAATCCTGATGGTAGTGGCTATGAATTTGTTGCGCAGCAAGTAATTACGCTTAACGATAAAAATCCACAAATCGCTTCGCGTTTAGTGAGAACATTAATGAATTGGCGCAAATATGCCGATCCTTGTGGAGAAAAAATGCGTCAGCAGTTAGAGCATATTGCTAAACATAAAACATTATCAAAAGATGTATTTGAGATAGTTTCTAAAAGTTTAAAAGCTTAGTTAATTAGCGATGAGTAAAAAAAATATTATTATGCCTATTGAAAATGGGCCATTGCATATCACAGGAACACTGGAGTTGCTCAATTCCGAAAGTGAATTATTAGAAAAAGCAGAAGAGTTATATTTGTGTAGATGTGGGCAGTCAAATAATAAACCCTATTGCGACGGACAACATAAGCAAACTGGTTTTGTTGAACCTGGAGTATTCATTAAGCCACCAGAGTCTGAAGAAGAGCAAAATAGTGAAGGACTTTTATCAATCAAAGTGCAAGCAAACGGGCCATTAATCTTCCGTGGCGATGCATGCATACAAGATACAAGTGGACAGCAGATATTTCGAAAGGTAGGGGGTTTATGTCGCTGTGAGAAAAGTGCGAACCGCCCATTTTGTGATGGTACTCATGCTAAAACTGGTTTTGTAGCCGAATAATTAGGAAAGGGTGTTTAAAAGCCTTCTGTTGAAGTAAATAAACCTACGCGTAGATCTTTAGCTTTATAAATATCCTTACCATCCACCGACATAACACCGTCGGCAATTCCCATTGCTGTGCTACGACTGATGACTCTTTTGATATCTAGATGGTAGCCCACTTTTTTAGCAGTCGGTAAAACTTGCCCAGTAAAACGCACTTCATTTACACTTAAGGCTCTGCCTCTACCTGGATTACCTTGCCAAGCTATAAAAAAACCAAGTAATTGCCATAACGCATCAAGCCCTAGGCAGCCGGGCATTACCGGGTCACCAGGAAAGTGGCAGTCAAAAAACCATAAGTCAGGATTAATATCTAATTCCGCTTTAACTTCACCTTTGCCATAACTACCGTTCTCGCTAGAAATCTTAGTAATGCGATCCATCATTAACATATTTGGCATGGGTAGTTGTGCATTGCCAGGGCCAAACATTTCACCTCTGCCACAGGTCAGAAGATCTTCATAGGAAAAGGAATTTTTTTGCGTCACTGTTATGTAAATTTATAGTTGTTAGTTTAATTACACCCATGCAGATCTAGCAGTGATGCAGTGTTTGTAATACGAGTGTAGCAAATGAAAGAAGGTAATGCCTCTGGTTACTCGATTAGGCGAGTATTTTGTTTTACGCGATCGAGTAATAAATACAGTTCGCTAATGGTTTGAATAAAGTTGGCTTGTATCTCTTGCAGCACATCAAAATAGGCTGCTGCTCCGCTTCCTGTTACGGCTATTTCAATTGAAGCATCAAGCTCATTGCGTAAACGACGAAGTTGGTTGGGCAACAAAGGGTCATCAGCAGGTCGAGTAATACCTATTGCAACTAGCTGAGCATTGCTTCTTCGTTGTGCATAAATTATTTCATTTACAGAGCCATACATACCAAGAAAAATCGCTTGCCAACCATTAGATTTACTAGCTGCTGCGAGTCGCAACGCAGCGATGTCACTAACTTGACCTGCGGGGGACGCACAAATTAGTTTATATTCGGATTCAACATAAGGCTCGTTCATGACCAAACTATAGAGGAATCCGCGTATGGTATAAATTGTTATCGCGTAGTGTGTGTCACGTAATGCACCACGACGACATTCATCTTGAATATGTGAAACTAGGGGGCGTAGCAAGTCCTCTAATAAAAATATTATGCCTAAAGATTTTGATGCGTCACTTAAAGAGCGATAGATGTCTTGGCTGTCTAAACGTTGTATCGCATCTAAACAATTGTCAAAATATTCCATTACCGAGCCAGTGCTCGGGCGTTGTTCAATTTTAGCGACTGGAATACGTGCAGCAGCGGATTCATCTGTATCAACTAAATCTCGAAGCTCTTGAATAGATAAAGTTGCGACATCACCAATACGTCGTCCAGCTGAGGTGGCGCGACGTAATAAATTAAGTTTTTCTACATCTTCATCGCTATATAATCTACGTCTATTGCTGGCGCGTTTAGGGTTGACCACACTATAGCGACGTTCCCAAACTCGAATCACATCTGCGCTGAGTCCAGTGCGTCTTGCGACGACTTGAATGGGGTGTTCATCATTAGTTGCGTTTGTCTGTCTAGTGCCCACGCTAATCTGTCGTAGTTATGTCTAAGTAATTGTATCAATTATGTCTGTTAATTGTAACATATCTAGGGCATCGTCACGGCTGTGTATTAGACAAACTTGAGTCAGAAAACATTTACTGCCTTGTATATTTAGGTGTCTGAGTGGTATATTTGTGTCAACAAAAGTTTTCTTGCAGGCTAATAGTCTGTGGTAAATCGGACTTATACCTTATTTACAGGCATAAGTCTGTTCATGAAACGGAGGCGAACATGAAGAAGTTACTCATCAACGCGCGCTATTTTTTAGC
>JABDMD010000014.1 GCA_013001685.1 Gammaproteobacteria bacterium
GGCTTAATCAATAGCCGTGTTGTACAACATAATCTTGACTGGGTATGGCCATATTGGGTTGAAAAACAATTCGATCCTACTGATGATTCGTTTATACCGCGCGCATTTTCTCTCACGCATGTAAATCTCACTCATCGCAACTGGACTGCAATTGGAATACCGAATTCTAGAGCACTACCGATTGTAGATCCTCGTGGGCTACTAACTCCATTTTGGGATAAATGGTCACTAGATACATGGATTATTACAGATAATAATTCTGCCTTACTACCATCGCGTGAAATAAACTCGCAACAAACTCTTAATATACATGATGGTTTATCTATACAAACAAAAACAAAAAATGAATATCTAAGGTTGGAAACACGTTCTGAAGTTACCAATAAAAATGACAAGCTTTTCTGCAATTTAAGTATTGAGGCTAGTTCAAGTGAATCTGCTTGGATTGTAGTTTCCTTACGTCCCTATAACCCAGAGGGGATCAGTTTTATTAATGATGTGGAAATCTCTAATAATCGTAAATCATGGAGTGTTGACAAGGAATCGACTATTTTGTTCGATCAACCTATCGAACGTTGCCATGCTTCTACATACCGCGATGGTGATGTATTTATCCATTTACTTGATGCTAAAGAACAATCGGGTTCACACTGTGATGTAGGCATGGTGACTGCAGCAGCGTTATTTTCATTAGAACCTAACAAGCACCGTAAATTAAATATAGAAATTCCACTAGATAAAAATCATGTCGAATCTTCATTAAATAATAAAAATCTAAGCTCATCAACATTGTGGACTAACAGCCTACAAACTAAGTGTGAGTTAAATATACCGGATAAAAATATTCAGAAACTCTATGATACTGCAATACGAACTTTAATTTTGTGTTCACCAAATGAAGTTTTCCCAGGACCCTATACATATAAAAGGTTTTGGTACCGAGATGCCGCCTTTATTGTTTATGGTCTTTTGTGTTCCGGTTTAATTGAACGCGCTGAACAAGCCTTACAGTATTTTCCAAAACATCAAGATCGATCGGGATACTTTCATTCACAGCAAGGTGAATGGGACTCCAATGGTGAAGTATTGTGGATACTTCAGCGGTTTTATGAGTTAACAAGTAGGTTACCGAAAAATATAGATTGGTGGCCAATAATCCGTCGTGGTGGGAAATGGATTATCAAAAAAAGACTTTCTAAAGATAAAACTAGTATGCATGCGGGTCTATTACCCGCAGGCTTTAGCGCAGAACACTTAGGGCCAAATGATTTTTACTATTGGGATGATTTTTGGAGTATTGCTGGGTTACACGCTGCTGCTAAATTTGCGGGTATTTTTAATCAAGCTGACGACCAGAAAATGTTCCATAAAGAAGCTCTTTTGCTAACCGATGCTGTACATAACAGCTTAAATAAAGTTGCTGATCGCATTGGAAATAATGCGATGCCTGCCTCACCTTATCGTCGACTCGATGCGGGTGCAATTGGGTCAATAGCTGCGGGGTATCCATTGCAAATATATTCAATGGATGACCAACGCTTGCTGAATACAGTTAATTTTCTACTAGACAAATGTTTCGTGGCGGGTGGTTTTTTTCAGGACATGATTCATTCCGGCATTAATCCCTATCTAACCCTTCATGTCGCCCAAGTATTATTAAGAGCGAATGACAAACATTGTATAGACCTATTGTATAAAGTTGCTGAGCTCGCATCACCTACTGGCCAATGGCCGGAAGCTGTTCACCCACGAACTTTAGGCGGATGCATGGGTGATGGTCAACACGCATGGGCTGCAGCTGAATGGATAATCATGTTACGAAACATTTTTGTGAGAGAAGAAAATGATGTTTTAATACTTTGCGCAGGCATCCCTTCTAAATGGCTAAAAGAAAATACGGATCTATATTTTGGCCCTGCTTACACTTCATTTGGAATAATTAAAATTTGGATTAAGCCATGCGATAACAAAACAACTATTGAATGGGAATGTGATTTCCATAAAACACCAACAAAAATTGAAGTGCGCTTATTGGAACAAGCTCCAATTACTACAAACTCAAATACCACATCAGTTGCTTTTAATAACATAAGAAAAGAAGCATGAATATTGCAATGATGACTAATACCTACTCACCACATGTAGGGGGTGTGGCAAGATCAATTGAAGCATTTACTTCTGAGTATTGGCAGCGAGGACATCATGTATTAGTAGTTGCACCGATGTTTGAAAATGTATCAGAGAATGAACAGGATATTATTAGGATACCCGCAATCCAGCACTTTAACGGTAGTGATTTTTCTGTTGCCTTGCCGGTACCTGGCTTACTGTCTTCTGCTATACAAGAATTCGAGCCGGATGTAATTCATTCACATCATCCTTTTTTAATAGGTTCAACTGCATTACGTATTGCCCATACTCACGAAATTCCATTGGTATTTACACACCATACTAAGTATGAAGAATACACACATTACATGCCTGGTGACTCACAAGCATTGAAAAGATTTGTAATTAGTCTATCTACTAATTATGCCAATCTATGCGACCTAATTTTTGCACCCAGTGAAAGCATCGCTGAGATGATCCGCGAACGTGGTGTAGAAACACCCATTGCAGTAGTGCCTACAGGTGTAAATTTGAGCCGCTTTGAAAATGCGAATGGCTTACAGTTTCGAAAAATGCTAGG
>JABDMD010000029.1 GCA_013001685.1 Gammaproteobacteria bacterium
TTATAGTTCTTGGTTAGTGCAAATAATTTTATTTCTACTCTATCCAATAGCGGCACCTTTGGCTTGGGTATTGGATAAAGCGCTTGGAGATGAATTAAATACCATATGGAGTAAACGTGAAATTAGAGAGATTATCAAAGAACACCAGGATTCACCTGACTCAGGTATTGATAGTGATGAAGAGCGCATTACGATAGGTGCGCTTACATTTTCTGATAAGAAAGCTAGTGCAGTTATGACGCCACGCTCTGTTGTTTATTCGATCGATAATGATCAAAAGATTACAACGGAGCTTCTGCAAACTATAAAAGAACAAGGCTGCAGTCGAATTCCAGTTTTCAAGGAGAATACTGATCAAGCAATCGGTATTTTGTATGCAAAGGACCTAATAAGTTTAGATGATCATGACTATGGTAAAAGTGTAGATGCCCTGTGTGTTCGAGAGGGCTTGATTAAGGTAGATCATCAAATTAGGCTTGATGATTTAATGAATGTATTTTTAGAGAAGAAGAATCATATAGCTCTGCTATATGATGAGTATGGTAGTTTTCATGGGATAGTGACTCTCGAAGACATCATAGAGGAAGTTTTGAGAATAGAAATTGTTGATGAAAAAGATAAGATAGAAAATTTACAAGAGTATGCTAAAAAGATATATTCGTTAAAACCAGTTGTAGTAAAGCAAACATAGGTCTTAATTTATGCGAGCAATTAAAATTAATAAAAATACAGCCGTAAAACAAATAAACGAAGATCTAAACAATTTACAAATTCCTGCAAATGATGAAGAAATATTGTGGATAGATTTTCAATCAGAAGATAAGCAAAAAGAAAGTGAAATACTTGAACAAAAATTCAGTATATCGCCATTAGCAATACATGATGCGCAAAGAGATCGTCACCCTCCTAAATTTGAAAGCTTTCAAAACTATAAATTTTTATTAATCAAAGCATTTGATGCGGGAACTAAAGATATAGACTTTAGTATTCTGCATATTTCATTCATTACTAATAAAAATTACCTGCTTAGCATACATAACGGCATCTCGCCTAGTATTGATAGTGTTTGGAACGAAGTTGTCAATAACCAAAATAGCGAATTAAACGATTCATATTCTTTGCTTTATGCAATACTCAAGAAAATTATCGCTCGATATACAAAAGTTATTCTTGGCTTAGAGGCTCGATTAGATGAAATAGAGAAGGATATGGTTTCAAAACCAACCGATGCACTTCTGTCTGAACTTATTCGCTACAGTACAAAAACACAATATTTATATAGAATTTTTAATAACCAAGATATTGTAATTAAAGAGATGTTAAATGCAGATAATAATTTAAAGGAAAATAGCTTAAAACATAAATTTCAAGACATTCAAGAGCATATGGAGCGTTTAGCTGGTTTGTCAGGGCTGCTTAACGAAGTTACAAAAAACTTAATTGATGGCTATATATCTGTTTCAGGTCATAGACTGAATAATATTATGAAGACGCTAACGATAGTGGCGCTAATTTTCATGCCTATCACGTTTGTGGCAGGCCTTTACGGCATGAATTTTGAGTATATTCCTGAGTTAACTTATAAGTATGGATATTTCATAGTTCTGGGTGTCATGGCTGTAATGGCAATAGCGTTACTTGTTTTATTTAAAAAGCTTAGATGGCTATGAAGTTGAATATTAATTAAGAATGGCTGAACAAAAACCAAAAATTGACGAGCTCCTAAAAGAGGAGACTATTGAAAAAGTTACTAGTGAAGTTACTAGCTTTTTCGATATGGCTCGTTACAGTTATCAACAGCTGATAGAGCTAGGGATAATTGCTGTAGGGATTTTTGTGGCTTGGTTTGTTTCCAAGCGATTACAAGTTTTTATTGCAGAACATGAAGAAAAGTCAAAATCTAAAGCAAAACGCATCTTATTTTTTACACTTGGCAGATTAATATTTCCATTATTACTGTTTGGATGGGTGGGCGTATTTGCAATTGGCTTTGCTATATTCAAACAAGACTGGCCTGTTCTCCTTACCGCAATAAATCTTGTTGTTGCTTGGTTCATCATTAGACTTGGTTCTTCGTTTATTGAGAATCCATTAATTAGCAGAACCGTCGCATCAGTGATATGGGTAATTGCTGCTTTAAATATTACGGGTTATTTGACACCTGTTGTAGATTTTCTTGATCAAACAAAAATCGAATTAGGCCAAACAACTGTTTCTTTATACGCAATTGTTTCGTCATTAATTTCCATTGCTATTTTCTTATGGATTGCTTTTGCATTAATAAAACTAGTAGACAATATCCTTAAAAGCAGCAAAAATATTTCATTATCAGCACGCGCACTACTTTCTAAAACATTTAAATTTACATTAGTTGCTGCAGCATTTATTTTTGGTTTAGGTGCTGTCGGCATAGACCTCACTGCCTTTGCGGTATTGGGTGGTGCAATCGGTGTGGGTATTGGTTTTGGCTTGCAAAAAATCTTCTCTAATCTGATTTCAGGCTTCATTTTACTTTTAGATAAATCTATCAAGCCGGGCGATACGATTAACGTCGCGGGTCAATATGGACGTGTTGAAACATTGAGCTCACGGTATGTATCCGTCATTACGCGTGATGGAATTGAGCATTTAGTTCCAAATGAAGAAATGATTATTAGTCGAGTAGAAAACTGGTCTTATAGTCATGACAATTTACGTCTTAGAATACCTGTTGGTATTCATTATAAATCAGACGTAAATAAAGCTATTGAACTCTGCTTAGAAGCTGCTTCAGATGTACAACGAGTAATGACTCTTCCTAAACCTGCATGTCTAATGAAAGGGTTTGGGGATAGCTCAGTAGATTTGGAGATTCGAATTTGGATAAGAGATCCTATGAGTGGCTGTTCAAATGTAAAAAGTGAGGTGCTGTTAGGAGTGTGGAATAAGTTTCATGAACATGGAATCGAGATTCCTTATCCACAACGAGACTTGCATTTACGTTCTATTTCAAAAGAATCAATAGCTGATCTCAATTCTGCTAATTAAATTTAATGATGATTTAACTGTGTCAAAGAAAATTGATTTAAGTGTAATAGGTTGGCGTGAGTGGGTGGCATTGCCAGATCTAAAAATAGATCAAATAAAGTGCAAGGTTGACACCGGTGCAAAAACTTCTGCATTACATGCATATTTTATTGAACCATTTAAAAAATCAGGTTGTGAGTATGTGCGATTTGGCATGCATCCAGTACAGAAAAATTCTGACACAGAAGTGATCTGTACAAGCAAGGTGCATGATCAGCGTGAAATAACTGATTCTGGTGGTCATCGTGAAAAAAGATACGTTATTTTAACCACGATAAAATTAGGTCAGCATAATTGGCAAGCCGAGGTCACACTAACCGATCGTGAAACTATGTTATTCAGAATGTTATTAGGTCGAGATGCTATTAAAAATCAATTTATAGTCAATCCTGCGCGTTCCTATTTAATTGGCAAAAAACGAAAAAAGAAGGGTTAATATGAAAATTGCATTGTTAAGCAAAGGCGGTACAAGATTATATTCAAATAAGCGTTTTATAGAAGCAGCAGAAGAACGTGAACATGAAATTGAGGTGGTCAACACGACTAACTGTTATATGGATATCGCAACGGATGAACCCAGCGTACATCTTGGTGGAGAAGAGCTGCCAAAATTTGATGCTGTCATTCCACGCATTGGTGCATCTATAACGTTCTATGGTACTGCGGTGTTACGACAATTTGAGATGATGGGCACTTATCCGCTAAATGAATCCGTTGCTATTTCACGTTCTAGGGATAAATTACGCTCATTACAAATTCTATCTCGTGCAGGAAT